>JACRPY010000007.1 GCA_016222945.1 Methanobacterium sp.
CGCAACACCCAAAACAGACTTATAATTACCAGGATTAACATAATGAACATCAGCAAAAACCACACCACTACAAAAAGAAGATGCAATAATTAAAAACAACACCGATACAATACAAAACCTAAAATTCATAATACAATAATAATACAATAACAAATAAATACTTAACGGTAATGACTTTATATAACCACAAAAAACAAATCAAAATAGACTTAATTTTTACATTTAATAAATTTAATTTCATTTGCTTGAAATCTTATAAAAAGTGGCTTTTTTATAGTTTACAAGCTTCATTTTATTTGAATTTATAAATTCAGTTGAAAATGGTTTTATTATAACATCTGCGCCGATATTTTCGGCTAATTTTATTATATGGGGCTGTAATTCTGGTTGAGGTCTTATAGAATAGATTAGGGACGATCCCTCATATATTTTTAAGTCAGGATTACTAATATCATCTTGAATAACCTCTTTAGAAATAGATTTAATATCTGTCATGACAATAGATGAATTAAGGTTTTCCTTTAAAGTTAAGGCAACTTTATGGAAGTTTCCAACGCCAACTTCTACTATCTTATTTGCATTGGCGTAGTTATTGATGATATATTGAGCTAAGTCTTCCCACATTTCTATCACGGAGATATTTATGATAATAAGAGAGTTTAAACGTCCAGATCTTAAAAGAGTTCTGGAAATTGAAACAGCATCTTTTGATGATCCTTATCCTGCAAGCATTCTTATAGATGTTTATAATTTAGGGGCTGGATTTTTAGTGGCCCAGCAAGATAATATGGTGGTAGGATATATTATATTTTGGATCAGGTATGAAGATGAAGGCCATATAATTTCACTTGCTGTAGACAAAAAATATAGAAAAAAAAGCGTAGGAAATGAGCTTGTAGGTTATGCAGTAAATATCTTTGATAAATGCCATGTAAGAGATATAAAACTTGAAGTTAGGGCTGGAAACAAGGGTGCAAGGAAATTCTATAAAAAATTAGGTTTCAATGAAAAAGAAATAATCAATAATTATTATGAAGATGGAGAAGATGCGGTAGTCATGAAAAAAGACATGAAGAAAACTCCATGAATTATAACTTAAAGAATTAAATACTTGAAAATCAAATGAAATTAAGGAATCATTCACTTGATTCAAACTTACTACTTATACTACATTAATATTATTTAAATGAAATTTCATGATTAACGGTGATTAAATGATGAAAGAAGCAAAAATAGCTTTAGAAGATGGAACAATACTTATAGGGGACTGTTTTGGCTTTGAAACTACTAAAACTGGAGAAGTGGTCTTTGCAACAGGGATGACAGGTTATGTGGAATCACTTACAGATCCATCATATAAAGGTCAGATTTTAATGAATACTTATCCATTACAGGGAAATTACGGCGTATCTGAAGAATGGTTTCAGTCAGACGGGATAAAAGCAGAAGGATTTATAGTAAGGGAAGAAAGTAATCATCCTTCACATAGTATGTCGCAAAAAAGTCTTTCAGATTTCTTAAAAGAGTATGAAATTCCAGGAATAAGTGGAATTGATACAAGAGAACTAACCATTAAAATTAGAGAACATGGAACTATGAAAGGCGCTCTTTCAACAGAAGAAATCGATGACGAAGAATTGTTAAATCTTGCTAAAAATCAGCAAAACATAGAAGAAATAGACCTTGTAGATAAAGTTTGCGTGGACAAACCTAAAATTTTAGGGGAAAACTACAAAAAAAGAGTGGCTATTCTTGATTGCGGTATAAAAAACAATAGTATTAATGCTTTTCTTAAAAGAGAGATGGGAGTAGTCGTTTTACCCTATAAAATGGATTATAAAGAGATTCTTGATTTTGATGTTGAAGGAGTACTTGTTTCAAGTGGTCCAGGTGACCCTACACGAGTAAAGGAAGCTATTGAAAATGTTAGAAAACTCTCAGAAAGACTTCCTATGTTTGGAATATGTCTTGGACAGCAAATAATAGGTCTTGCATTTAAAGCTAAAATATACAAAATGAAATTTGGACATAGGGGAATAAATCAGCCTGTAAAAGACCTTAGAACTGATAAAGTTTCTATAACTTCCCAAAATCATGGATTTACCATTGACCAATCATCAATTGAGGATACTCCTCTTAAGCTAACTCAAGTGAACCTTAATGATGGTACTCCTGAAGGAATTGAACATGAAGAACTTCCAGTTTCAAGTGTCCAATACCATCCAGAAGCAGGTCCAGGACCTCATGATACGGATTACACTTTTGACAGGTTCATTAAAATAATGAATGAATACTAATAAAACCATTATTTCAATATTAGGATGAAAAACGATTAAATATTGGATTAAAGCATAATTCAATGAATTTAAACTCACTTATTATAAAAATTACAAATATAACGGGGACTATAAAATGCCGAAGGATCATGACATAAAAAAAGTTCTTATCATTGGATCGGGGCCAATTCAGATAGGTCAAGCTGCTGAATTTGATTATTCCGGTTCACAAGCATGTAAATCATTAAAAGATGAAGGAATAGAGACGATACTAGTAAATAGTAATCCTGCAACAATCCAAACAGATATTGATATGGCAGATAGGGTGTATGTGGAGCCATTAACTCCTGAAATTGTTGCAAAAATTATAGAAAAAGAAAAACCAGACGCAATTTTACCAACAATGGGTGGACAAACTGGTTTAAATGTTGCCACAGGACTTGAAGAAATAGGGGCTTTGAAGGGTGTTAAAGTTATTGGATCATCAGTAGAGACAATAAGAAATGTAGAAGACCGTGATCTTTTCGATAGCTTTATGAAAGAACTTAATGAACCTGTACCTAAGGCAAAAGCAGTGGACACATTGGAAAAAGCAGTAGAAGCAGTTGAACAGATTGGATATCCAGTTATTGTAAGGCCTGCTTTTACATTAGGCGGTACTGGTGGTGGAGTCGCATATAATGAAGAACAACTTAAAGAAATAGCGACTCGCGGGCTGGATATGAGCTATATTGGACAAGTACTTATAGATGAATCGGTAATGGGCTGGAAAGAGTTTGAATATGAAGTAATGAGGGATAAAAACGACACATGCATAATTGTGTGTAACATGGAAAACATTGATCCTATGGGAATACACACTGGAGAGAGCATAGTTGTGGCACCATCACAGACTTTAAGCGATGATGATAATCAAAAGCTTAGAAATGCATCAATTAAGATAATAAGGGCTCTTAAAATCCAGGGAGGGTGTAATATACAATTTGCTGTGCATCCAGAAACTGGAGACTATAAAATAATTGAAGTTAATCCCCGAGTGAGCAGGAGCAGTGCACTGGCATCAAAAGCCACAGGATACCCCATAGCAAAGATATCGGCCAAGATTGCTATTGGAATGACCCTTGATGAGATACAAAATGACATTACAAAGGAAACACCGGCATCATTTGAACCTTCAATTGATTATGTAGTTGCTAAAATCCCTCGATGGCCTTTTGACAAGTTTAAAGGAATAAATAAGGAGATAGGCGTGCAGATGAAATCTACAGGTGAAGTCATGGCTATAGGTCGGACGATTGAAGAATCACTGCATAAAGCAATACGATCACTTGATATAAGCCGCTTTGGATTTGATGATGTTGATTTTGACACAGAATCACTTGAAAAAGCTACAGATGAGCGTATATTCCAGGTTTACACTGCACTTAAATCAGGGATGAGCTTAGAAGAAATTAAAAAGATAACAAAAATTGACGAGTTTTTCCTTTATAAAATTATGAATATAATTGATTTTGAAAGGCAATTAAATAAAGATACTATTTCTAACGATTTAATGCTTCGAAAAGCCAAAAGAATGGGTTTTTCAGACAAAAAACTTTCAGAAATTACTGGATGCAGTGAAAAACACATAAGAAAAATGCGGAAAGAAAAGGGCATTATACCAACATTTAAGATGGTTGACACTTGCGCTGCTGAATTTGAAGCAAAAACTCCTTATTATTATGGTACATACGAACAATTTGACGAAGTGAATGTTTCTGATAATAAAAAGGTTATAATACTTGGTGCAGGACCAATAAGGATTGGTCAAGGTATAGAATTTGATTATTGTTGTGTTCATGGTGCAATGGCACTTAAAGATGAGGGAATAGAAGCTATAGTTATAAATAACAATCCTGAGACTGTTAGTACAGATTATGATATATCCAACAAGCTTTATTTTGATCCGTTAACATTTGAAGATGTTATGGGAATTATTGATAAAGAGAAGCCCCATGGTGTTGTTGTCCAGTTCGGAGGTCAAACTTCTATAAACTTGGCTGTACCTCTTGCAGAAGAGGGAGTAAAAATACTTGGAACTCCACACGAAAGCATAGACCGTGTTGAAGACCGTGAAAGGTTTACTAGGGTTTTAGAACGTCTTAACATACCTCAGGCAGAGTATGGTACTGCTAATTCGTTTAAGGAGGCTAGTATAGTCGCTGAAAGGATTGGTTTCCCTGTACTTGTGCGGCCTTCCTATGTACTTGGTGGGAGAGCTATGGAAATAGTTTACGATAATGTAGAACTTAAAGAATACATGAAAGAGGCTGTAAAAATATCTCCTGAGCATCCCATACTTGTGGATAAATTCCTTGAAGATGCAATTGAAGTAGATGTGGATGCGTTATGTGACGGGGAAGCAGTATTCATTGGAGGGATAATGGAGCATATAGAAGAAGCTGGAGTCCATTCTGGAGATTCGGCATGTGTTATACCTCCGCAAACAATTCCAGAAGATGTTCTTGACACAATTAAAGAATATACAAAGAGACTTGCCCTTGAATTAGATGTTGTGGGGCTTATGAATATCCAGTATGCAGTAAAAGAGGATGGGGAACATAAAGTTTACATTTTAGAAGCAAATCCACGTGCAAGTAGGACAGTTCCATTTGTAAGCAAAGCTGTAGGTATCCCTATTGCAAAAATAGCTGCAAAACTTATGATTGGACATAAACTAAAAGATTTAGGTCTTACAGAGGAAATAAAAATTGATCATGTGGCAGTTAAAGAATCAGTATTTCCATTTATCAAACTCCCGGAATCAGATTCAATATTAGGGCCTGAAATGAAATCAACAGGCGAAAGTATGGGAATTGACGAGAATTTTGGGCTTTCATATTATAAATCTCAACTTTCAGCCAATATGAGGCTTCCAACAGAGGGTAAAATATTTATAAGCGTTAAAGACGCGGATAAAAATAAGATCCTGGATATAGTTCAACAAGCAGCGAAACTTGGTTTCAAGCTAATGGCAACAAGAGGAACTGCAAGAGCAGTTGAAGACCATGTTAAAATTGATAGAATTAAAAAAATCAGTCAGGGCTCGCCAAATATAAGAGATGCTATATTGGATGGGGAAATTGGCCTTATAATAAACACGCCATCAGGTAAGCAATCTGCAGATGATGGCTATTTCATAAGGAGAAAAGCTGTTGAATTAGGAATACCCTACGTTACAACACTTGCAGGAGCTCGTGCAGCTCTAAACGCCATTGAAAAAGTGCAAGATGGTGAAGTAGGAGTAAAATCCTTAAATGAATACCATAGTGTTTAATTTTTCTTTTTTTAATATTTAAAAACCATTTTTTTATTTTTAAGGTATTTTTGAATTTTTTTATATCTTAAATAATTATTTTCAAGTATTACACTTAAACTCATTTTAGAATATTGTTTTATAGGAGTATATGTCAATTATCACTATGAATTATTGAAAAAGATTATAATTATGTAAACAATTAGTTTATAATCACGAAATTATTTTCAATAACATTTTATCCATGGGGGAGGTTCAAATTTGTCTAAAATTAAAAAAATAGAGAGTTTAACATTAATAATGGCGATATTTGCATGTTTTTTTGCATTTATACCTGCGTCTGAAGCCCATATACTTGTTATAGGTGATTCACTGAATGATTATGCTGATGCATACGCTGAAACAACAGCCCTGGCTACTCAATTAAAAGCTAAGGGTTATGATGTTCGGGAACTTTATAGAGAAAACGCTACTTCTAAAAACATCCTAAAAGGCATGTATGGTGCAGATGCTGTAATTTATGCAGGACATGGTGGTTATCAATCTGGAAATTACGATGAACATGGTGGAACAGCAACACCTCCTTTTGCGCTTGTTGGGTCTGATGATTTTATCTGGGGAGTCGGCGATAAAATGCGTGAGGGATGGGGGTCTAATACATTTACAGCACCATTTAAACAAAATATCCCTGTAATATTGCTCCATGCATGTTTTTCAACAGGATGGGTTGAAGAATATGAAGTTGCTAATCCTGCGGAAACCATTTATAATTTTGCCAATATGTTTGTTGGTGCTGGGGCCAATTATTATGCAACTGCATGGAATGGCGCTGAAATAGTCCATGATTTTTTAAATGGGGCAACAGACTTTACAGCAGCCAATAATCAAAATTACGAAAAGATTACAACATCAACAACATATAATGGTGTTCAGGTATGGCATAATAATCATGGATACGCAGCTTTTGTAGGTGATTGGAGTGGAAAATTCCCTTCAGTAGCTGAAACCACAGCTTACGATGATGCAGCCGCAGAAAACTGGTACAATAGTGATAGAACTAGAAATGTTTTAACAAGTCGTTTTTCGGTTAGTGGCACACCGTACTACACTAATCAGCCAATAACATTCACTGATACTTCTACTGACGTAGGGGGAGATATTACCAGTTATTCGTGGAATTTTGGAGATGGTACTGCTGATACATCAGCAAACCCAACACATACATTTACAAATCCAGGAACATACACAGTTACTCATACAGTAATTGACAATAACACTAAGATATCCACAAGCACGAAAAACATTACAGTTACAAATCAACCAATTACTCCAATATACACTCCACCAACCCCGACGCCAGTGCCTCCAGTTGTAATTGCGCCATCACAGCCAAATTACAGTTATAAATACTTGAAAAAGTATAAATATAAAGGTAAATGGAAAACTAAGTGGGTTTATGTATTGATTCAAAAATATTTGAAAAAATATAAATCTAAAGGTAAATGGAAATATAAATGGGTAACCAAAAAGATTTCATGGAGTTAAATAAAGGTATTAAACTGTTTTAAAATTCCTTCGGGGATTTGAATGGAAAAAAAGACTATTAACAGTTTTGGGCTGTTAATATGTTTTTTATTCTCTATTTTTTTTATTATTTTTAATCTGTCTGATTATATGGAACTATTTTAGAGTAATTATTTCCTTCAACTTTTAGTATTACTAATTTTTAAGATAATTATTAAAACATGTTACTATAGTCACTTATAATTATAAAAATAAAATTTAAATTATGTGAAAAATTTTTAGGACAAGTGACTATATTCACTTAATAGTATATAAATGAAATACAAATTTTGTGAATTTTTGATTTTTAAAGGATGATTAAATCTTAAAATTTTTATATACTTATTAATTATTAGATTAGTCCTAAGAAAAATCTTTGTATTCGTTTTTTTAATTTTTAAAGCTTTAAGAAGCTTTTATTTTTTAATTATTATTTTCAAATGTGATTAAACGCCCTTTAAAGCCCTAATAAGTAGATAATCATGTGAAGACATACTATTGTACAGCAATAGGGAATAAAATTTATTGTATTTTTTATAAAAGGGGGACACAAACGTGCAAAAAACTCAAATGATTAAAATAATGAGTTTCGCACTGGTAACTATTTATTTAATGAGTATTCTATCTATTTTACCTACTACTGAAGCCCATGTGCTCGTAGTAGGAGATGCAAATAATTATAATGAAGCTTTAAGCATAGGAACCAAATTAAAATCAGAAGGATACAATGTTTTAGAACTGTATAAAGAAAACGCTACTTCTAAAAACATCATAAAAGGAATGTACAATGCAGATGCTATCATTTATTTAGGACATGGGGGATACATGCCTGGAAGCTATGATGAAAATGGAGGGGCCGCAAAACCTCCTTTTTCACTCATAGGAACCGAAAATTCAAAAATGCAGTTTATATGGGGAATTGATGATAAAATGAAAGAAGGGAACGATGGAAATCTTTTTATCCCTCCCTACAAAGACGGAATACCTGTAATTCTATTACATACTTGCTTTTCAGCAGGTTGGTCTAAAGGTAAAGAGATTTCTAACCCTACAGAATCAATATACAGCTTTTCAAAAATGTTTAGAGCAAAAGGTGCTAACTATTATGCCACAGGATATCCCGGATCAAAAGTAATTGATTCACTTTTAAATGGGAATAACTTCGCTAGTGCCAATAAACAAAATTATGAAGTAATAAGCGAATCAACAAATTATAATGGCACTCAAATATGGAGAAACACTCATGGAAACTCTGCTTTTGTAGGGGATTGGAATGGAAAATTCCCAAAAGCTGCACAAACCACACCTTATGATAATAACGCTGCCGAAGAATGGTACAATAGTGTAAATCATTCTAAAAATCAAGATGCCATAATGCAAATACTAAATCCTATAAACGCGGTTTTAGAAATGTTATAACTTGAAAAAAACAATTCATTTATCCATTAAAACCTTTTTTTATTAAATTCCATTAAGACAGTTAATCCCACGAGGGTTTTAATTTCTTTTGTAGTAAGGAGTTTTGCTATAATATTAAATATACAAAGCAAGATATCATTATCTCATATGATCACAATCGAAAACGCCACAGTTCTTTATGGGGAAGAAATGAAAACATTAAAGGCTAATGTTGTAATCGAAGACCATAAAATCACAGAAATCAGCAAAAATAATATAAATAAAGGCAAGAAAATTGATGCAAGAGGCTGTATTGTGGCTCCAACATTTATTAATTCCCATGTACACATAGGAGATTCCATAGCAAAAGATGTTGGTGATGGAAAAAGCATAGATAAAATTGTAAAACCGCCAGATGGTCTAAAACACCGCATACTAAACGAATCTAAACCTTCAACCATTATAAATTCCATGAAACAATCTATGAATGAAATGATTGCAACAGGCACCACTACATTCGTTGATTTTAGAGAAGGCGGATTTGAAGGAATTGATTTAATAAATGAAGCTGCTAAAAATATGCCTATCCAAAAAATAGTCCTGGGGCGTCATGACTCTTTTTTTGATCCTGAAGCTCGAAGGGCGGATATAAAAAAAACAGCTAAAAAGCTAATTGAATCATGTGACGGAATAGGTTTAAGCGGATTTGGAGAAATAAGGGATGAAATAGCTAGTTTAATCACAAAAATCTGTAAAAAGCACGGTAAAATATCAGCAATACATACAGCTGAATACGAAAAACTCCAGAAAGACTCAATCTGCAAAACCGGTAAAAGCGAAGTTAAAAGGGCAATTGAATCCAATTTTGACATGTTAATTCATGTTACATCCCTAATTAATAATGATTTAGATTGTTTAAGTAACAGTAAAAGTTCTGTGGTTTGCTGCCCTCGATCTAATGGTGCACTTTCAGTTGGAATCCCTCCAATAAATGATATGTTTAAACAGAACATAAATATGCTTCTGGGGACAGATAATATAATGTTTAATTCTCCAAACATGCTAAGAGAAATGGAATACACTTTAAAGGTTACAAGAGGTTATTACAAGGAATATTTTTCGCCAGTTGAAATATTTAAAATGGCAACTATAAACGCGGCAAAGGTATTAAATTTGGATGGAGGTTACATAGAAGAAAATAAACTGGCAAATATCATTATTGCCAAACAAAAGTCTGAAAACCCCATACTGTCCATTATTAACAGGACAGAACCGCAAGAAATAATTAAAGTGATAAAGGATGGTAAAATCATACATTAAATGATTTAAAACTGTTAAAGAAGTTAATAAAATCTATATTTAGATTAATCATATTATATGGCTTGAAGAAGAGCTAAAATCCATGATTTTAATAAAGTATAGATTTTATATAATACCTAAATCCATAACCATTAAAAGATATAGGGATTAATATACTTTAGAGGTGAACTCATGTACAAAAAAATTTTATTACCAACAGACGGTTCTAAATATGCTAATAAAGCTGCAGAACATGCAATTTGGGTTGCAAATTCAAGTGGCGCAGAACTGGTGGTTTTAAACGTGATTGAAACATCTTCACTGGTTGGATTGCCTGCAGAAGACCTTATAGTACGAATTAAAGAAATGTTAAAAGAAGAAGGGCGTAAATCCCTGGATAAAATTTCTGAAATATATAAAGAAAGTACAAAGGAAGGAGAATTACCAAAAGAAGTTAAATTAACCACAATAACTGAAGAAGGTTCTCCTGCAGATGTGATAATTAGAAAAATAAAAGAAGAAAATATTGATCTGGTTGTAATGGGTACATCAGGAAAACATGGGTTAGACCGATTTTTATTAGGAAGTGTAACTGAAAATGTAGTAAGATCAGCACCATGCCCGGTTCTGGTTGTGCATTAAAAATTGAATTAAAATAAAAAAAATTTAAATCTTATTTTACTTAATGGATTTAGTTGGTGTAAGAATGCTTGTAAAAGAGGTAATGTCAGAGGATATACACTATATACAGGTTCCAGGAAACCGTCAAAGTGCTTTGGAACTAATGAGGGAAAGAAATGTATCAGGACTACCAGTAGTTAAATCTGGGACAAAAAAGCTATTAGGATTAGTTACAAGATCAGATCTGGTTAACAATCCGGATGAAGAACAGCTAGCTTTGATCATGACCAGAAATCTTATAGTAGCTGCGCCTGATGATAATATTAAAGATGCTGCAGAGAAAATGATAGAAAATAACATTAGAAGAGTTCCAGTTGTGCAAGATGATGAATTAGTAGGCATATTAACTGTATTCGACATAATAGAAAAGGCTTTATGGAAAATGAACATCGAAGAACCAGTTAATGATTACATGATTAAAAATATTCCTACAACATGGGAGCGAACTCCTTTAAATGTGGCATTTGAGATAATGAGATATTCTGGCTTTAAAGTTCTATTAGCCTTAAGCAAAGAGGGTAAATTATCAGGAATACTTACTGAAACTGATTTTATAAATGAAAGTGAAATAGTCTCTGAAAGATCAGTCCATAACACCTCTGTAGGTACAGAAGGAGATAAATGGTCATGGGACAGTACAAATGTACTATATGTCATAAAAAATCATCTTAAATTCTCTGATAAAGAAGTTAAAGACGTTGTAGCATCAGATCTTGTTTTAGCAACCACAAGAACCACAGTAACAGAATGCGCAAATAAAATGAGGCACCGTAACATCGAACAGATACCAGTTATAGATGTTGAAGGTGAGTTATCAGGACTTGTAAGGGCCACTGACTTAATAAAAGCAATCAAGGATTAAGATGACAGAAACATTAATTCTTAAAATAACATCAGAAAAGGGAAACATACGTGTAGTATCCAAATTTAATGGAGAAGTATCCGTTAAAATAATACTACTAAAATTGATCCTTGGACACTGCTGGTGGACGGATATTCCTGTGGTTGAAACAATATTCAAAGTAATAGAAGATACAATCAAAAACACTATTAAAGAGGTTTATGATTACAATGATCTTACAATAGATTATGAATATAGGGCAAATGACCTCTTAGATGATGCTTCTAAGATTGAAATCTTCATAAACAGCGTTACTGTAGATGAGGTAGAAATTGAAGTAACTGGAAGATATATCTCATTTGATGGCGAAGATAGAAGAAGTTTATGGAAGAAAACAACCAGCTTTAGAAGAAAAGTCCAGGAAAATGTTTTTAAACATCTTTAATTATTTTTTAATCAAATTAAACTAATTTTCTCCTAATAAGAGGCAATACCTCAATTAAAAGGGCTTCAGCATCTTCTTTATCTCTAACCCGTCTTGCAACAACCTTACCTGACCTGAAAATAGTTACATTTTTCCCATCAACTTCTAACATGGTTAATCCCATTTCATCAGAACATTTAGGAGATCCTAAATTTTCAAGCTGAATGCACGTATTTTTAATATCCACTTCGTAAGGCAGCTCTGTTTCAAACATTATCTTATTTGCTTCGTCTTTACAGGGTTTATAGATTACTAAATCTTTTTCAGGCTCCCCATAACCTGTAATATCCAGTGCAACTCTCCTAAAGCCAACAGCTTTTAATTCTGAATTTATATGATTTAAAACACCCATATTAAGAAGTTTTGCTACATCATCAACTTCAATTCGTGCAATACCATTTTCATCCCTAACTCGTACAGGACCTTCATTAACCATGTTTTTAATCAATGATTCGGCGTAACTTATTCTGTTTATTTTTTTAGATGTTATCTTGTTGTATCTTGCAATTCTGCTTGCAAAACAAGTGGTAGAAGTTGAATAAGTTATATTAAACTTTTCTAAAGCCGTCCGCACATCATCACCAGTAAAACCAGCATATACAAGGGGACTAATTATATTCTTTTCATAATTAACTGCTATTCCTGGTCTGTCCTCAAGTAAATCACTGATATTTGTACCATCAATGATAATATCAAATCCTTTTTCTTTAGCAGCATCCTGTAATTTACTGTACATTATATTTTTACAAATAAAGCATCTGTTAGGTTGATTAGATTTAAAAGCCTCATTTTCAATGAAATTTTCATGAATAACCTCATGAAAAATCCCTATTTTCATAGCAATTTCTTGGGCATTGCTTATGCAATCTGCCGGTAAAACTCCATTATCCACAGTTACAGCAACAGCCTCTTTACACACATCTTTTGCAAATTTTGCAATTAAAGTACTGTCTGCACCTCCAGAAAATGCAACTAGAACTCTTTTATCCTTTAAATATTCCTTCAATTTTTCTATTTTTTGTTCAAGATTCATAAACTCATCCTTTAATTGTTATGATGGATTAAATTTTTGATAATTATTAAATAATTGGTTTTAATTCTTTTTTTAGGGTTTAAATAAAATATTGGATTATTGAATATTAATAAACATGATTCATAGACTATTTAAACTTTTAATGTATTTAACAACATCAATAGCATCATTTCTTTTAATATCTATTCCGTGTTCATCTAAAAACTCTTTAAGCTCTGCTACTTTTTGGGGATCGATATCTACGTTGCTTAAAACAAGATTATAATTTCTTTTTGGATAAAAAATAGATTTAGCTGTATGGATTAATTTTTTAAATTCGCTCTTTGAAATTAATCCGTTATTTAAAGCTGTTTTAAAGCTATATTCCATACTTACAAGGGAATCTGAAATTTGTTTTAATGTAATGGGGTCCATAACAATAGCTACATCATCATCTGACTCAATAAACCCTTCCTTGTACTGTTTATAAACATAACCTATTCCTACCATTCCAAAATCATCGAGTTCAGATGCTCGAAGTGCACCCATGCTTGCACCGCCCACAACTATAACGCCTTTTTTGAGGGCATCTAATATCTCCCGATGGGAAACTGCAGGGGTTTGGTGAAAAACACCGTCAATAATCCCAATTATATCTGGATTTTCATTTAATGCCGTTGTTACGTCTCCTCTTTTAATTGGGGGGCGGTAATCAGCGTCTAAAATCTTTGATGCTTCATCAGGGTGTAATGAAGGGCCGGTAAATATTATGATTTTTTTAGAATGCAATTTAATCTCCAAAAAGTGTTTTTGTGTAGATAATATGTATTATGTCAATAGCTTTAAAAAATTTTCTTAAAATTGAAATTAGAAACGGTGATTGGAGTTATAAAAATGTGCAAAATCAATTTAAATTACTATTTTTTCACCTAAAATTTCATAATGAAGCTTAATAATTCTAGGAATTGAAGGATGGTTCTTTCCCAGTTTTTCAGTCCATTTTTTAATTACAAAATCAATATCCACTTCATCGCTCCAGTGAACCAGGTTATCGGCATGTGCAACTATTTTTTCTTCTAAAGAAATAGGAATATAATCTTTAGGGGGTAAACCAAGTAATATGGCTTCTTTTTTTGGAATACCGGCACCAATATGTCTTAAAGCTATGTTTGCAACTTCATCTGTAAATCCAAGCTCTTTCAACATTTCTGCACCCACAATGGCATGATCTATGCTGTTTGTTTTGCATCTACCGATATCATGGAGCTATGCACCGGTTTTTAAAAGTTCAATATCTACATCAAAATTAGAAGATAAATCCAAGGCCTTTTTGCATACTGCCTTAGAATGTTCAATTAAATGTTTAGGGCAGTTTAAACTCTCTAAAACGTTAACTGTCAAACATTTGCCCCATTATCAACTTAAAATAAAATTAATTCATCTTTTCTTTTAATTCTGTGATTAATGAGGAGTTATCATGGTATTCCAGTTTTAACTCACATTCTGGACATAAGAAGTTGTACTCAGATGCATCTTCAAAGTTGTACCTACATCCATTGATGCATGTAAAGAACATGTTATCTTCTTCATATGCAAGTGAAGCTTCCATTTCTTTGGAGCTTTTCTCATATTTACTTGCAATGGTTTCAATGACTCTTTCTTCTTCGAATTTCCAACTGTAAGTGTACCATTGAGTTTCAGGGTCTTTGCTTCGCTTGTAGCTTGCAAGCCCAGCATCATACAGTTTGTACAGGATTCTGCGTACGATGTTTAATCGTAATTCAATTTCTTCAGATATTTCTTCATCAGTAATCTTACCTTCCAGAAGGCATTTGATAATAGAAATACTGTTTTCATTGTCATTAGTTATTTCTTGAATTAACTCTTGAACGAGAGGTTCATTGAGCATTCCAGCCCCTTCTGAGATGGAAGACTTTATTGATTCATAAGTTAAAGGGTTGTTAGGCATTTTTTTTCCTCCTTTTGAAATTTGGGCATTCCAAGCAACGGTTTAGATCGGTACAAATTGTATTAACAATATCTAATGGATATTATAGTTAAATAGCATCCTATTTCATGTTTTAATTATAAAAACACCAAAAACTTGAATTCCAAATTCATCTTCAAGACACAATTAAAGCGACATATCTTGATGTTACTATGTATTATTGTTTTCCTACTATTTAATTATTTTGATATAATATTGATGGACATAAACACTAATAATTAAATAATAATTATTTGCGCTTTCTTACTATAACTGCAGGCATATGTTCAATTGAACTTAACATTTCAACTGTTACGCCATCAATTTCTAAATTAAAGGTTTTGCCCATGTCATAAACAGTTTCCATGCTATATTCATTCTGATTTTGATAATCATCAGCAACTTTAGCAATTTCCATAATCTCTTCTAAATCCTCTATTTTGGAAACTGCAAGGGGAGTTGGACCTTTAATTTTCCCAAACCTTCCTAAAACATATCCAAAGAATCCAAAATTGGATTTAATTTCATTTATAGCGGTAGGGAGCGATGTAAACAATTTTCCCAAAAGTTCATATGTTGCGTCTGTATCAATTATACTTACTACAACTTCTTTCCCCAAATTTTTAGATATTTTCCTAGCTATATCCTCCACTACTCCAACTGGATTTTCAGGTAAAAGAGAAACATAGTTCCCTGGAGCGTTACTTAAGTCAATTCCAGCTTCAGAAGCAGGTTTTAAGGCATGTTTTAGCCCATAATATTTTAAAACAACTTCTTTATGTGCTCGGGCTTCAGGAGGTAAATTTCTTAAATTTTTAATAGTTCTCTTTTTAATGCCCAAAATAGGCCCTAAAACATAACCCCAAATATATTTAGACCAGATATCTGCCAGAAAAGTTGCAAGAAGGGATGGTGTAAATTCAGACTCATCCACAAGTCTGCCCTGTGATATGGCTAGGGGAGTTTCTGAAATAACAAGAAAATCACCATCTTCCAATAAATCCTTTGCACTGTTAATTATAACGTCATAAGGTTCATTTGGCTTTATGTAACCTGTTTTTACAGGTATAACTTTGTATTTTGAAGTTTTCATATCTGCACATCACTATTTTATGATTAAAATTGCAATAACTGCAAATATTGCTATTGCACTTATTCCAAGAATCATGTCCTTTTTCTCATTGGAAATCACTGTAGGGTTTTTACGCATTCTTCCAATGTATTTTAAATCGCTTTCACGGATTTGCATATAGAAAAAAATGTTAATCATTATTGAAAGAGAAAAAGCATTTGTAAAATCATCTTTTGAAAATTGGCGAAAGAAGTAACAGAGGATAACCCATTGTAATATTAAAATGGAACCCATGGCAACTGCATAATTGGCTGAAACATTATCTTTTTTAAATATAAATTTAGAATCATTGTTTATGGCATTATTGGTTGATACATTATCTTTTTTATCTCTATGATAATATCCGTATATAAAAGCCATCATCCCTAAAGTGATTCCATATAGGAATATAGGGGCGTAATAAGCTATAAAACCTGCTAAACTACCAATTATTATAATTACGCCTGTAACTATTAGTATTAATTTTGTTTTATCTGTTAACATGCCAATTTTTGCTTTTTGACCATTTTCAGGAATATTTAGATGATTTATGTGCATTTGGTTAACTAAAATTATTGTAACTAACAGTAAACTGAATAAATAAGAGTAAAACACTGTTTTTATATAAACTGGATTATAATAGAAGGTATAAATCAGTATAAGCCATTGAATTACGTTAACACTAAATATGGTAACAATAAAATTAATTGAAACATTAACTTTTTTATATTCACTAAAAAATCCAAATACAATCCCTATTAAACCTATTGTACTAAAAAACAAATCCAAAGGAGATTTAGACCCTAAATAACTTGCTAAAAAATACAATGTTATCCCAATTCCGAGTAATATTGGTATTAATCTGTTTTTATCCATTTTTATCCTCTATTTCATCTTTAATCTATACTTTTTCTATGTATGCTGCTTTAATAGCAGGTAACTCTTTGTTTGCTATTTCAGGCATTGTTTCGTCTTTTGCAGGATAATAGTATTCTCCGTAAACGGTTATAATATTGCCTTGTTTAAATGGCATAGTTGTTGAGTAAGTGACGAGAATGTAGGGGTTTGGTGAGAGTTCAGGTACATTAAGTACTATTGATGTTCTTGTTTTGTTGAATTGGATTGTTTCTTCCTTTTTTTGTATTGTGCCAGCTACTTTGACTTTTTGCCCAACTAAAGAAAATGGATCTTTTGATACTTGGGACATGTTAAGTTCATTGCATGAGTTTTTATATGTTGAAATATTGTTTCCTTTTACAGTAGGTAAATAAAAATCGCTTTCTTTCCCCTCAAATCCAAAAGGGAATCCAAACATTAAAACATATGCTGAAGTCGCTATTACTACAATTAGTAGCACTGCTAAAATTTTACTTAATTTTTCCATTTCATCAAATTCCTTTTTTACATAATGAATGGGATTGAAGTATTATTTATCTTTTCCTTTTTTATTTTAACTCAATTAATACCTAAAATAATAAATAAAAATGAGTAAAATAGAACATATTTGGAGAGATGAAAATGCAAAAACCTGATAATTCCACACCACACCAAGCAAAGGATTATGATTCCAATATTTACAATACAATCCCATATTATGCTCTTTTTCATGAAGAAACAATTAAATTAATTAAATCAATGGGCATTAAACCAAAAACATGGTTAGATACTGGCTGCGGCACCGGAACACTGGTAGAAAAAGCATTAAATCATTTTCCAGATACACAATTTTTACTTGCAGATCCCTCCTGCGGAATGCTGGATGAATCTAAAGAAAAATTAGCTAAATATGAAAGTAGGGTTATTTTTTTAGAACCGGCAGCAAGCCACAAAATTTCCATCCCTTGCACTGTTGATGTGGTTACAGCAATCCAATCACATCATTATATGTCTAAAGAAGAGAGATTTGAAGCAACAAAAACAGTTTATAACCTTTTAAATGAAAATGGCGTTTTTATAACCTTTGAAAACATCAGCCCATTAACAGAAAAAGGAATTGAAATTGGAAAAAAATATTGGAAAAACTTCCAGATTTCAAAGGGAAAAAATGAAGAAGAAGTGGAAAATCACCTAAAACGTTTTAACGTGGAATATTTACCTTTAAACATAGAAGAACATCTTTCTTTACTTAGAAAATGTGGATTTAGTGTTGTTGAGATGTTCTGGTATTCTTACATGCAGGCTGGGTTTTACTGTATTAAATAGTAGAATTTAGAAGAAATTTTATGGTGCAGCGTAAGGATGAGACTTTTAGGTACAATGCAGAATAAGATTTCCAGTGAGAATGAAATTGCAGTAATTAACTTATTTTTAAAGTTTATTTTCTAATTAATTTTAAAAAATCAACAAAATATCATATGTAGATAAAAAAAATGGTTTTTATTATTAATTAATTCCTAAATAGATTTTTATAAATAATTTATGTAAATAATATAGGAAGATTTATTAAGTGAATATTAAAAAAAATTATACGGATTTTCTATAATGGTATGGGGGAGTTTAACTGAGAAAAATTAGAGATAAATCTAATCCTGAAATAACTAAGGATATGTCATTTTCTAAATGTTTTAGATGTAGTACTATAGTATCTCATCATGAGATTTATGACTCTAAATATTGTGAAAATTGTGCAAATGAGATTAGAGATGCAAAAAATAAAGGATATCAAAAATGTGTTTTTTGTGGCGAATATTTTCCACCTTTTGAATTGTATGATTCAAAATATTGTGGAGAATGTAAAAAAGAAGTGAAAACATGCAGAGAATGTGGAAAAGAGTTTATTCCCGAAAGAACTTATTATCATACTTGCCCTTTATGTTATTTACCTGAAAAACCTCCAGAAATCAATGATTGGCAAAGATTACATGATGGATCTATCAGAGTATCTCCTAATCTAAATAATTTACCTAAAGAGAATCCTTCAAAAACATGTAGAGAATGTGGGAAGGAATTTATCCCTGAAAAGAGTTATTATCATACTTGTCCTTCATGTATTAAAAATCAATAAAATGTGTATAAATGTATATGGTTTATGTTTATTCAAAATCCAACCTAAAATAAAAGATTTTTTTAGTTAATCCACTCTCTTCAGTCATTTCTTTATCAAATGTTCTTTATCACGCCACGTTTAGTTACTTCCAAACATTATGTATTTGCATTTATGTAACATATATAATAGGTTGGATATTAATTCATATCTGGAGGAATTGATTATGGATAGAATTTGCCCGGCTTGTGGAATGTTGATGATATATAATGAAAGGGATGACCGCTGGTATTGTGATTATTGTGGATATTGCGAAGATAATTAATAATTAAACTTAATTATGGATTTAAAAGTGTAATTATCCAATTCAATTCTGGGAATGGGGAATAAATATGGTTTCATATGAGAATATCAAGCAAATGGCAGATAAAAAAGATATTGATGGGCTAATTAATGCTTTAAAGATTAGTGAAATTAATTCAGAAGAGCTTAAACTTGTTATAAATTTTCTTGTTAATATTGGCCCTTTAACTGTTGAACCACTAATGGAAGGTATGAAGAGTTCTGATGAAGTTTTTAGAGAAAAATGCATAGTAGCACTTGCTGAAATATCAGATCCACAATCCTTTGAAACGCTAATCCAAGCTTTAAATGATGATTATCCGGGTGTTCGTTATCAAGCAACAAGAGGTCTGGCATTGTTTAGGAACACTCTCGCATTCGACCCATTGATGGATATCTCAAATAATGATCATTATGACGAAATTCGAGGATCAGCAGTATTTTCCTTAGGATATATGGATTCTCGTGCATTCGAACCATTAATTAATTTTTTAGACGATTCTAACGATTATATTCGTTATAATGCAATAAGGGCATTAGTAGTGCTAAATGATACTCGAGCTATTGAACCTCTAAAAAAACTATCAGGTGATCCAAATATCGAAATTCGTGATAGTATTGCATTTGCGCTAGATATACTTGAAAAGGAGTTAAAATGGAAAAATGAGGTTAATTATGCTGATGTGGAAGTATCTACTCTTAATAATCCTGCTGAATTGATTCTGGAAAATGGTGAAGTTGAACCGTCTGAAAAGGTTACATTATGGAATATTAAGGAAATGGGAAATAAAAAAGATATTAAAGGGCTAATTAAAGTTATAGAAGATGATGATTGCCATTTATTTTTTGAAGAATTTAAAGAAGTTCGTAATATTCTTTTAAATATTGGATCCGAAGCCTTAAGTCCATTAATAGAAGCTACAAATGATTCGAATTATTATTTTAGATTAAAATGTATAGATATAATAAGCTATATGGATGATCCCTGTGTTATTAAACATTTAATCAATGCTTTAGATGATCCAGAGGCAGATGTTCGTAAAACAGTTGCAAGAGGATTAAGTATGGTCTTTGATTACTGTGTTATAGAACCTTTAATTAGAACATTAAATGATTCTGATGAAGAAGTTAGATTAACTGCTGCAAAATCATTGGCAAGTATGGGTCATCCTAGTGGCTTTAAATATTTATTTGAAGCATTAGAAAATGAAAAAGTGCAGGTTCAAATTGAAGCTAGAAATGCATTGGAAAGAAATAGATTAACGAAGTTATATCTTGATGGGAAAATTAAAAATGATGAAGATGTTAGTAGAATGGTTGAACATAATGCTTTAGATAATTTGTATAACTATGACGGCAAAATCCGCTATTTAGCATTGAAAGCCTTATTTAAAATGAATTCGGACATATTAGATGTTTATATTAATGATATTGAAGATTTATTTGATTTTATGAATGATCCTGATGCAGAATTCCGTGTTTTCATTATAAAAATCATTAGTGATAAGGAAGATTTTATGTTTGAGGATTATGAAGATTTGGCAAAAAAATCTCCAGCTGTAAAACCATTGATTAATGCTTTAAAAGATTCTAATACTAATGTACAATTAGCCGCGTTTTGTGCTTTATGTATGTATGGCAGGTTAGATGATTTAATAGATGATTTTAAAGACAAGGATTATTTTATTGAACTCATTGATTTATTGAAAAGGAAAGAATACGTTGAAGATCTGATTGAGGATTTAGAATTTAAAAACTATGATATATTTTCCTATGCCATTAAGGCTATTGATGAAATACTTAAACCTATTGCCCCATTAAATAAACCAAATGAAGATATACAGATTCAAACACATGCCAGAAATGCATTGGAGAAAAATGGAAAATTTGAAACTCCGAATGTTAATGGAGAAATAAAGGATGATAAAATTAATGAAACAGTTATTTCTGAAGCAATAGAAGAAGATTTAAATAAAGAGAGTGTAAAGGCTATTTCAGAAGAAAACAATAATTATACTGAACCTGTAAAGGCGAATGATAGTGAAAATGAGATTATTACAATGGAAGACATTAAGCAAATGGGAGAAAAAAGAGATATTGAAGGACTTATAAGAGTTTTAAAAGATGAAAAATATGATGATAGCTATAGTATTGTATGTTTTCTTGTAGATTTTGGTTCTGAATCCGTTGAACCCCTTATCAAATCTCTTAAAAATTCGGATGATCCGTCTTTTAAAAGCTTTTGTATCTATATACTTGGAAGGATAAGGGATAAAAGTTCATTAAATGTTTTAGAGGATGCTTTTGAAGATCCTACTACTCAACGCGCTGCAGCAGGAGCACTTGCAAAAATTGGTGATCTTAAAGGTCTAATATATTTAATAGAAATAAATGAAGAAAAAATAGCAGCAGGTGAGAGAGAACTTTGGGGAGATCTTCGTGATAGTGACTTTAATGGAAAGGAATACTTAATTGAGGAAAATGACCCAATACTTCAAAAAGTTGGTATGTACGCTTTAAAGTATAATGGAAAGTTTCGTGACTTTAAGTTTCTTAATAAATATTTAAAAAATCCAGATCCATTAAAACGTATAGCAGCTCTCAACTCCATGGACAACATTTTTCATGATACTAGGAGATCTGCCAGTTTTATCGATGATAATATTTTAGATGCACTAAGAAATGATATGGTAGGGTTAGATATAGGATTTGCAAGTGATCATAAAATAGCATATAAACTTATAATGAGATCATTAAAAGATCCTGATTCAAAAGTTCAATTAGAAGCTAAAAAATCATTATTGAACATGATTGATAGTTGTATAGCCGATGAAGAGTATTATGGAGAATTTATAAGAGACTTAGAAACACTAGGATATATTATTGACTTTAAATATTTAGAAAAGATTGGTTTTGGATTAAGAGATGTAGAAGTTAATTATAATTTTGCATTCAGACGAACAATAAATTAATACGATAACCACATCCAACCCAACCACCCCTCTGGGGAAGAACTCCGTTCTAAGGACTTGGAATATATCAAAAATAGAAAATTTTCGAATTTATTTACTTTTATTAACTGTTTTGTTAGGTAACTTCGCTATAATCAGGTCTATGACAAAGTTTAAAATAAAAAATTTTAATTAAAGGCTAAATTCAATCTTTGGGACGAAATTAAGAGGATGGAATATCCAATCACCTACTTTATATATTTTGAATAAAGTGATATAATTTATCTTTCCCCTTTAATTGGGGGAGCCCAAACTTTAAGATCAATTCCTTCAATAATTGCTCTTTTACCTATAAGCTGAACAACAACACCAGAATGAACTTTTTGCATCATACAATGACCGGGTAAGAACCTTACGGTTTCTCCAACTGCAGGGAGTTTACCTTCAATGATTCCTTCAAATCCTCCCACCATACAAACTCCAATATCTTTAAAATCAAACTCTGCATTTTCATCAATCCTGTGGCAAGGCCCTATGATATGCACAACGATTAAACCATGATTTTCTTCAAGTATCTCTGCAAAGTGGATAATGGGACATCCAAGTGGCCTGTACTTTATTATATCTCCAATACTCAATTCTTCCTTTGTAAAGGGAAACAATGTTTCTCTGCAGGAATGTTCCTCTGGGAGTGAATTTAAAATGAAATCTGCTTCATATTTATCCAAAAGACCTACTATTTTCACTTCTTCAGGAAGTATATTCTCTGCTTTCAATAATTTCTCTAAATTAGTCCGGTTTTCGTTAAATAGTTCTTGTAACAGGAATCTGCAGTCTTCTATTGGGGAATGCTTTTTTATTAGGGCATCGGCAAATTCATCACATCGTGCATAACCACATATTCCGCAGTTATAATTTGGAAGTAATTTTGAGATTCTTTCACGCTGATTTAATCTATTAGAATTATTTGACATCTTCATTTACCTCTAAAAGGTTTATTCTCCTTCATATTTTTGAAAACCGTCAATTCGCCTTAATATTCCGCGGTGATGTTTTTTATTTACCTTTGTTTCGCCAACACAGAGCGTACAAACAGCAAGTGGTGCTGAATGCCTTAATTTTTCTTCATCAAGAGATACTTCCTTAGATTTTATCATTTCTTCAGCTAACTCTACGCAGCCCTGGCCACTTAAACCATTGGCTTCTATCACTTTACAGTTAGGATTAACCTCTAAAACTCTTTCACGGAATATTTCTCGTTCTGCCTGAGAAATCATGTCTCCTTTAGTGATTACAGCCACATCGGCGGTGCTTAAAAAAGGTCCAACCTTTAAGGGAGTGTTAGGACCACTTGTTGCGTCTATTACACATACTCCAAGACAATTCATGGTGTAGGGTGCGCAGCGATGACAGAGTCCAGCAGTTTCAACCACTAAAAAATCAGACTCATTCTCACCAGCCCAATCTATCATATCCTCTATATTGTAAATAGCATAGTGATCAGGGCACATATCCATAGAAAGCCCTATTTTAGTGGGAACACCAATTTTTGCAAACTTTTTATCATCATCAGTGTATAAACAGTCAATTTTAACTACTGATGACTCTAAATTTCTTTCATTGAGACCTTTAAGTGCGTGAACCAAAACAGCGGTTTTACCAGAGCCAGGGGTCCCTGCAACAATTATCATTCTCATTCAATCAACTCACTTTTTAGTAATTTTCATTTAATAGGTAAATTATGTATTAAAAAATGATTTTGACTTGTAAAACGTGTTATATCTTTGAAAATTAATGGATTACAGCAATTATTAGAAGTTAATTTGTTCAACATCTTCTAAAACTTCTCCATTTCTTACTCTATCCCTTAAATTAAGCATTAATTCATCTATTTTGTTTAATTTTTCAGACATTTGCTTTTCTTTGGAGCTTGTGTTTAAAACGTTCTGCATCCCGCCGTTTTTCATTACAATCCGTTTATCGGTCATAAGGGCAAGTACAGGGTCATGAGTCACAACCATAACTATTTTTCCATGCCCAGCAAGTGCTTTAAGAGCATCATGCTTGCGTATTCCTGCATTTTCAATTTCATCAATCAATACAATTGGGGAATTGCTTATAATGGCCACATCTGCAACCATAAGTGCTCTGGACTGCCCTCCGCTTAATATGGTGAGTTCATGCTCTTTTTTTATTGGTTCTCCTGTAAGGGTATTTGCAAGATCAACCACTGCATTTACACACTTACTGCTTGCGCCACGACACTTTGCATGAAGACTTAAAAAGTCACCTACATGCATATCTGCTAAGAAATTCATATTCTGGGACAACTGTGCAACCATTTTCTTTCGAGGGTCAGTTCGGTCATCATAGCTCGGTTCTTTACCATCAATAAGAATTTTTCTTTTTGAAAATGTGTCTTTCTGGGCAAGCTGTTCAATATCTCCAATAAGAGAGCTTTTTCCACTTCCTGTAGGTCCTACAACTCCAAATATCTCTCCCTTATTAATTATAACTTCTTCTACAGGTTCTTTAGTGCCCTGTTTATCGTAACCACCGAGAATAGTTATTTCTTTTATCATTAAAGATTCACCTTTCCTAAAGTGTCTCCTCTAAGTCCTCTTCGCATAGTTTCAAGGGCAGTTACTTCTCCTGGCGCTATATTGCCCAGATTTACATTAGCTCCAAATTTTAAAATCAAGTATGTCTGCTGATTTTTAAGGGGAGCTTCCCAAATCAACTTAGTTCCATCTGTCTTTGCCAGAACTTCAAGCTCATCTTCTTTAACATTTCCTGATTCATCGTAAATTCCAATATCTTTACCGCCTTCACGAGCTTCAATCAACACTCTATCAGCGCCGGCATCCAAATCAAAATTGATAAGATCAACCCGGTTATCAATACCTAATTTATGATCTTCAGTTGGATCTTTCTTTCCAACCTCTGAAATAACTAAAAAGCCCATATCTTTCGCTTTAGAAATAACTTTTCTTCGATCTTCAAGAGATATGTCTGTGGATCCATCTGATATTTCAATAGCTTTAAATCCTAATTTATCTGCTTCATCCAAAAATTGATTAAACTTATTTTTTATATACGCAATTTCAAATAATGTTCCACCAGGATATGGAACTGTATCGTAAGATAAATACATTTCAACCTTGTTTTTGATTAGTTTTCTATCATGTAGAGCGGATGTGCCCCATCCAAATTTAGCAAGATCAACAAATTCACCAGATACTTCTAATAAGTCTTCAACGGCGTTTAAACCCATACCTTTATCCAGCATCATGGTTATTCCATTTTTACGAGGTTTATTTATCCTATCTGGTGTAATAAAGTTAAATGCTTTCATCTGCTCACCTTTTATAAATTCATGGTTTAAAATAAAATATTTCATCCTTTAACTTGCCTATAATCTTTAGTTTATTGTTTTGTAATTTATATAAAATTTGTTATATACATTAAAACATATAAAAAATAGTAATTTGATAAAAAGTGTATCAAAAAATTCATTTGGTGATATAGATGGAGAAAACAATTCATTATTTTAAAAATCCTGGCGAAGAAAATACAGATAAATTAATAGAACTTGTTAAAGCAAGAAAAGATGAGTTAAACATTGAAGATATAGTAGTTGCATCTGTATCTGGTAAAACTGGTCTGAAGTTACGTGAAGCAATGCCTGACGTTAATATAGTAAGTATAACTCATCATGCAGGATTTAGGGAAAAAGGAAAACTTGAAATAACTCCAGAAAATAAAAAAAAGCTGGAAGAAAACAATGTAACATTTTATACAGGGTCCCATGCATTAAGTGGTGTTGGCAGAGGCATATCCAATAAATTTGGAGGTGTAACTCCGGTTGAAATAATAGCTGCCACTTTAAGGATGTTTGGTCAGGGAATTAAAGTTTGTGTAGAAGTAACTATCATGGCCGCAGATGCAGGTTTAATCCCTATGGATAAAGAAATAATAGCTATTGGTGGAACAGCAAGAGGAATTGATGCAGCTGTAGTTTTAGAGCCGGCAAATATGACCAATTTCTTTGATCTTAAAATTAAAGAGATAATAGCAAAGCCAAGGCCTTAAATATATGGAGCTAATGGGATGTTATTCGGCGAATTAGGGACTAAGATACATTATTCATTTAAGTAATTATCGGCAATTATGTGGTGGAGATATCTTAATAAAACTAAAAAATTGTTTGCAAGATTGTAAATTATCAATAATTTAACCGCTGCTTTTAAATATAAGTTCTTACAATACCACAATTAAATTTAACAACATTGGCTGTGGGGGTAGTAATTGAAATCTCTTATAAATAATACATTAAAAGAATCAGAAGCAAAAAGAGAGAGAAGACCAACTGATATCCAGAACAACCTTGATGCATCAGATATTAACAATGACCTTAAAGATATCATAGAAAAAAGCAGGGCCAAAATATTCGTCGTTGGAACTGGAGGGGCTGGAAATAACACAGTTTCAAGGCTTATGGAAATAGGAATTGAAGGTGCAGACACAGTTTCGGTCAATACAGATGCACAGGATCTTTTCTACTCAAATTCCCATCAGAAACTATTAATCGGCAAGGCAACTTGCGGAGGATTAGGGGCTGGAGGAATACCTGAAATAGGCGAAGAAAGCGCTGAAGAAAGTGAAGAACAGATAAAAGAAAGGTTAGAAGGAGCTGACATGGTATTTGTAACATGTGGGCTTGGAGGAGGTACAGGAACAGGTTCTGCTCCTGTAATCGCTAGTCTGGCCAAAAAGATTGGAGCATTAACAATCGCAGTAGCTACAATGCCTTTCAGTGCTGAAGGACTTCGAAGACGGGAAAATGCTGAGAAAGGATTGGATAAACTTCAAAATAACGCAGATACAGTAATAGTCATACCTAATGACAAATTACTGGAAGTTGCGCCTAATCTACCTATAAACAAAGCTTTCATGGTGACAGATGAACTTTTAGGCAGAGCAGTTAAAGGTATAACTGAACTTATAACCAAACCAGGTCTTGTGGCTCTTGATTTTGCAGATATTAAAAGCATAATGAAAGAATCTGGAATGGCAATGATCGGTATGGGTGAATCTGAATCTGGTGACCGAGCAATTGAATCAGTTCACGAAGCATTAAGCAGTCCATTACTTGACTTGGACATTTCAAACGCTAAAGGCGCGCTAATTAACATATCTGGAAGCTCAGATTTAACATTGCATGAAGCAGAAAAGATTGTTCAAATTGTAGCTGATGAACTCGATCCAGAGGCAAACATAATTTGGGGTACACAAATACAAGAAGATCTCCAAAACATAATCAGGACAACTCTTGTAGTTGCCGGAGTGAAGTCTCCTCACATATTTGGCGAACCTGCCGAACGTGAGTACATGGAAGAGGAAAGCAAAGATTCAATTCCAGAATCAGCTTTAGAAGAGTTTATAGATGGTGTTTTGTAATCATATAAATACTTTATGATAGAAACACCAATGATTTTCTCTATCTTGACTAGTTTTAGTTATCTATAAAAATGAAAAGGTTTATAAATTCATAAAGAAAATAAACTAATATCATTTATATAGAATAATTATCAAATACATTATTCTCTAATTTAATAACTTATTCTTCAATGAATTTAAGTAGGCATTTTTATGAGTTTAAATAAGGAATCTACCGCCAAATTTATTAGACAGTGCAGAAGAGTACTGCATGTATCTAAAAAACCCGATAGAGAAGAATTTTTAAATGTAGCAAAAATTACGGGAATTGGAATTATTATAATCGGTGTAATCGGATTTATAATAAGTTTAATAGCCCAATTGATAGGTAACGTGTAATTTTAACCAATTTACCGCTTTAATTTAGCCCAAATGATTTAGGTAAGTGATAATTTGATATATGCATTAAGAACACTTGTAGGACAGGAAAAAAACGTTGCAAGATTGCTTGCAAGAAATGTCAGAAGCAGTGATATTGAAGTAAATTCAATACTTGTTCCAGATAATCTAAGAGGTTACATTTTAGTAGAAACATCATCTAAAATAGACATGCAAGATCCTGCTTTTAAAGTTCCAAACCTACGAGGATCAGTTGAAGGTGAAATAACCTTTGAAGAGATAAAAAGCTTTTTAAATCCAGAGCCTATAATAGCTTCTGTTAAAAAAGGAAGCATTGTAGAACTTGTATCTGGTCCTTTTAAAGGTGAAAGGGCTAAAGTAGTTAGAATAGATGAATCAAAGGAAGAAGTAGTTTTAGAACTTATTGAAGCTGCTATTCCAATTCCAGTTACGGTCAAAGGTGACCAAATTAGATTGATACAGAAGGAGGCAGATTAATGGCAAAAGAGACAGTAGAAATTCTCATTGAAGGCGGAAAAGCAACACCAGGACCACCATTAGGCCCTGCAATAGGACCGCTTGGTATTAACATGATGCAAGTTGTAGAGCAGATAAACAGCAAAACTTCAGATTTTGCAGGAATCAAAGTTCCAGTAAAAGTCATCGTAGATGTGGGGACAAAAGAATTTGAAGTGGAAGTAGGTACACCTCCAACAACTGCACTTATATTAGATGAACTAAATATTGAAAAAGGTTCCCAAGATCCGGGATTGGACAAAGTTGCTGATCTATCTATAGATCAAGCTAAGAAAATAGCCCGGATGAAATTTGATTCATTACTTTCAAACGATTACAAAATGGCTACTAAGGAAGTTATTGGTACATGTGTGAGTATGGGGCTTACCGTGGACGGAAAAGATCCTAAAGTGGTTCAAAAAGAAATCGATGAAGGTATTTATGACGATCAATTACAGTAAATTTTATTAAATAATTTAAAAGTCGAAAAACCAATCCATTTGGTTAAATAACCAATAATTGTGAGCTTTTTATCAAGAAAGTTCATGGAGGAATTTGATGAAACAAGAGATTTTGGAAGCAGTGAAGAAGGCAAAAGAGGAATCTAAGCCGAGAAACTTCACACAGTCTATCGATGTTGTAATTAACATCAAAGATTTAGACGTGAAAAAACCAGAAAACAGAATAGATGAAGAAGTATTCCTTCCAAATGGACGTGGTAAAGGCGTGAAAATTGCCTTTATAGCAGACGGTGAACTTGAAGTTCAAGCAAAAAATTCAGGTGCAGATATTGTAATTTCTAAGGCAGATTTAGAAGACCTTGGAAAAAACAGGAAAGAAGCCAAAAAAATGGCCAACCAGTACACATTTTTTGTTGCACAGGCAGATATGATGCCGCAAGTTGGTAGATTTTTAGGGCCAGTTCTTGGACCTCGAAAAAAGATGCCGAAACCAGTTCCAGCTACTGCTAAACCAGATCCAATATTGGAAAGACTTACCAGTACCGTAAAAGTAAGAATAAAGGATCAGCCAGTTATCCAGGCAATTGTGGGTTCACAAGATATGGACGATGAAGCAATTGCAGATAATGTGGAAGCTGTGCTTGGAATATTAGACCGAAAACTGGAGAAAGGAAGAAACCAAGTAAAATCCATGTATATTAAAACAACCATGGGTCCAGTAGCGAGGGTGATCTAATGGCTCATGTTGCTGATTGGAAGAAAGAAGAGGTAAATGACCTCAAGGAACTTATAAAAAGTCACAGTGTAGTGGGTATGGCTAACTTGGCAGATATACCAGCCCCTCAGCTCCAGAAAATGAGACAAAATTTAAAAGACACTACAACCATAAAAATGTCTAGAAAGACATTAATGACACTGGCTTTAAACGAATCTGAAAAGAACAACATAGATGATCTTAAGGAACATATGGAAGGTCAACCAGCATTGATTTTCACAAATATGAATCCATTTAAACTCTATAAAATCCTTGAAGATAGTAAAACAGTCGCACCAGCAAAAGCTGGAAGTATAGCTCCTACAGATATTGTGGTACCTAAGGGTGACACTGCTTTTAATCCAGGTCCTATTCTTGGAGAACTTCAAAAAGTCGGCATTCCTGCTAAAATAGATAAAGGAAAAATTGTCATAACCAAAGATAAGGTAATTGTTGCTGAAGGGGATCCAGTTCCTCGAGATGTGGCAGGTATTCTTACCAGACTTGAAATCCAGCCAATGGAAGTTGGAATTGATTTAGTAGCAGCTTATGAAGATGAAGCAATATACACATCTGATATTTTAACAATTGACCAAGAGAAGACGCTGTCTGATATACAGAAAGCATTTTCACAGGGATTGAATTTGTCAGTAAACGCTTCTATATACACTAAAGAGGCTATGCCGCTTATAATACAGAATGCTGTGGCCAAGTCAATGAATTTAGCATTAAATGCTGAAATACTCACATCAAAAACAACAGATTTACTGTTATCCAAGGCTTACTCACAGATGTTAGTATTAGCATCTGATTTATCAAACATTAACGAAGAAGCAATTGATGATGAACTTCTAGAAAAGCTGAAATCAAGCCATAAGGCTGTTGAAGTTAAAGAAGAAAAAGAAGAAGATACTGAAGACGAAGAAGAGGAAGAAGAAAAAGAAGAAGATGCGGCAGCAGGGTTAGGCGCCTTGTTTGGCTAAATTTTTATTGAAAGTTTTTAAAATTTGAGGTTGAGGAAAATCGAAGATTTTCCGAACTTTCGAAAATTTTTTAAATTTTCGAATGCCCGAACACAAGTGTTCGGCGGCCACAAAAATTGTAAATTTTGAGGTGATCATATGGAATATATATACGCAGCAATGTTATTGCACACAACAAGTCAGGAAATTAACGAAGAAAATGTTAAAAAGGTTCTCGAAGCAGCAGGAGCAGAAGCAGACGACGCAAGAGTTAAAGCATTAATCGCAGCACTCGAAGATGTGGATATTGAAGAAGCAATGGAGAAAACCGCAGTAGCGGCAGCAGCTCCAGCAGCAGGCGCAGCAGCTCCAGCAGAAGCAGCAGCTGAAGAGGAAGAAGAGGAAGAAGAAGAGGAAGAAAAAGAAGAAGAAGCCGCAGCAGGTCTCGGCGCTCTCTTTGGATAATTCCAAAACTTCAAAGCCAAGAAATTGGCTTTATTTTATTTTTTTTATTTTAATTGCACTATTTTGAAATTTAATAACTTTTATCAATGATTATCATGTCTCGCCAGCTTGAAGAACTTGGATTTACAAAAAAAACATGTATTACATGTGGAAATGATTTCTGGTCTATTGGAGATAGAACTACTTGTGGAGATGCGCCCTGTGATGAATATGAATTCATTGGGAATCCTGCGACAAGTAAAAAATACGACTTATACCAGATTCAAAAAACTTTCATGGAATTTTTCGAGAAAAACGGCCACACACCAATTAAAAGGTACCCCGTTCTTGCAAAGCGATGGAGAGACGATGTTTTTTTAGTAGGAGCATCAATCTACGATTTTCAACCATGGGTTACATCAGGAGCGGTAGATCCTCCTGCAAATCCGTTAGTTGTAGCTCAACCCTCAATTAGACTTAATGATGTGGATAATGTCGGAAGGACTGGCAGACATATGACTTGTTTTACCATGGGTGGCCATCACGCGTTTAATTCCCAAGAAGAACAGATTTACTGGGAAGAAGAAACCATAAAATACTGTCACGATTTTATTAAACACATTGGAATTAACCCTGGGGAGATAACTTACATTGAATCATGGTGGGAAGGCGGAGGAAACGCAGGCCCCTGCTATGAAATTTGTGTTAGAGGTGTAGAACTTGCAACACTTGTTTTTATAAAATACAAAACGTTACCTGGTGGAAAGTATGAAGAAATTCCACTTACAATTGTAGACACTGGATACGGGCTTGAAAGATTCGCATGGATATCACAAGGAACTCCCACAGCTTACGATGCATCATTTGGTCCTGTAATTCAAAAATTAAAGGAATTATCTGGTGTTGAAGTTGATGAAAAGATTTTAGCTGAAAATGCTCAAGTTGCAGGGATGATGGATATTGAAACATTCGCAGACCTTAGAGCATTAAGAAAAAGGGTTGCTGAAAGACTTAATATATCGTTAGATGAGCTGGAAGAAGTTACAAAACCTATGGAAGCAATATATGTTATTGCAGACCATACACGTTGTTTAGCATTTATGCTTGCTGATGGTGTAATTCCATCAAACGTTAAAGAAGGATATCTGGCAAGACTTGTTTTAAGAAGAACAATAAGGTTCATTAAAGACCTTGGATTAACAGAATCCCTTGAAGATATAATGAAAATACAGCTTGACTTCCTTTCAAAGACATATCCTGAAATCAAGCAATATCAAGATCATATAATTAATATTATCAATTTAGAAGATAAAAGATACGATAAAACAGTTTCTAAGGGAAGACAACTTGTTAAAAAGACAATAAAACATCTTAAAAAAGAAAATAAAGATGAAATACCTCTTGAAACACTTATAACACTTTATGATTCCCATGGAATCCCGCCTGAAACCATAAATGAGATTGCAGCTGAAAATAAATTTAATGCAAATGTTCCTGATAATTTTTACACTTTAGTTGCAAATGAACATTCAGAAGAAGTTCAAGAGGAAAAAGAGGAAATTAAGCTTGATTTCCCTCCAACAGATTTATTATTCTATGAAAAACCATTTGATACAGAATTTGAAGCCCATGTGCTTGGAACTTATGAAAATAATGTAATATTGGACAAGACAATCTTTTATCCTGAAGGTGGAGGACAACCGTCAGATATTGGATATTTAGAGGTTCGTGATGAAAAGATAAGGGTTATGCACGCAGAAAAAATAGATAACATTGTTTTGCACAAGGTAAATGAAGCAGATATTGAAAAAGTGCATCCATACAAAGGCCAGACAATTAAAGGCCATATTGATATTGAAAGGAGAAAGGCATTAACAAGAAACCATACTGCAACGCATCTAATCATTGCAGCCGCAAGAAAAGTATTAGGGGACCATGTATGGCAGGCTGGAGCTCAAAAAGGTGTTAAAAAGTCAAGAATTGATATTTCTCATTACAAACGGATAAAACCAGGGGAATTACGGGAAATTGAATTAATTGCTAATAAAACTGTCATGGAAAACCGTCCTGTGCTTACAAACTGGATGGCCAGAGATGATGCAGAGAAAAATTATGGATTTATCCTTTATCAGGGTGGAGTTGTCCCTGGAATGTCAATCAGGACAGTTAAAATTGATGATGTTGATGTACAGGCTTGTGCAGGAACACACTGTGCAATGACTGGAGATATAGGACTTATCAAGATTACAAAGACTGAAAGAATCCAGGACGGGGTGGAAAGAATTGAATTTTCAGCTGGTGTTGCTGCAATTGAAGCAGTTCAACGTAATGACTCTATTTTAAGTGAAAGTTCAAATATATTTAAAGTTACAGCGGAACAACTCCCAAAAACCTGTGATAGATTCTTTAGTGAATGGAAATCATTTAAAAATGAAATAAACAGGCTTAAAGGCGAGATGGCTGAATTAAAGATGAAAACTTTGGTGGGTAAAGCCGAAACTATTGGTGATTTAAAGGTTTTAGAGGACATGATTGATGCAGACCTGGGTGAAATGCAAAAAATGGCTTTAGATTTGACTGATGATGATGGAGAATTTGATGTAGTTCTTTTAGGCAATTTAGAAGGTAAAATTGTGGGAACTTCTTCTAAAAAGGCAATTGAATCAGGTGTTAAAATAAATGAAATAATCCGAGAAGCTTCAGGAATTCTTGGCGGCGGCGGCGGCGGAAGACCTAATCTTGCCCAAGGTGCAGGTCCTAAAACCGAGAAAATGCGTGAAGCTCTTTCATTTGCTTTTAATAAATTAAAGTAGATTAAACAATATTTAAATACTAATTTTTTAATTTAAAACATTTTATAACATATTTTTAATTAAATAATGCTATTAAGATTAATATTTTCCATAAAAATTATATCTAAAAAGATATTAAAATAAATATTAATGGATTTATTTAAAATTAATTAAAACTTTCAAAAGGAGATAATAATATGGAAAATAAACAAGCAGATCTTATATTGTATGTTTTGGGTTTTGTAGGACTTTTACTTCTGTTAGGAGGAATATGGTTCTATGACTTTAAATATGGACTTGTAGCAGCGCTTATAATATGGTTTGCAGCTGGAGCATTTAGAAAGTATTATGGTATATCAAACAATTAGATATTCTGCCATTTTTATAAATATTCATTTTTTTGATTTTTATTAAATAATAATGCCTTTAATTCCTTTTTAATTTTTACTTTAATTGAAGGATCTAATTTCAAATAATTATTTTTTTGTAATTTTATAATTGATGGCAAATTATTTCAAAATACCTTTTAATGAGTAACTATTAACATAATATTAGTTGATTGGAGGGGTATCATGAGTTTGTCAAAAGTCGATGAAATGAAAAATTCTGAAGATATAGGCGGTCTAATCAAGTTACTTGAAGATTCTGATTGGGAAGTTAGGTATAAATCTGCTGAAGCCCTTGGATTTGTTGGAAAAAGTCAAATTGGACTGCTTCACGAGGCTTTAAATAGTGAAAATATTCTGGTTCGATGGGGTGCAGCATATGCTCTTGGAGGAGTTAAAGATTCAAACTCAGTTCCTTATCTTAAAGAAGCGCTAAAAAAAGAGGACGTGGGCAATATCAGAAAATGGATTGTTTATGCACTTGGTGAAATTGGTAGTAGCGATGTAATTGAACCATTAATCGATGTTTTAAAGAAAAAAGAGAAAACAATCGAGGGAGTAATGACTAAAAGATGGGCTGCACATGTTTTAGGATATATTGGTGATGCAGAATCACTTCAAATACTAAAAAAAGAATCTAAAGATAAGTACCCAATTCAAAGGGCACAAGCAAACTGGGCTATAGGAAAAATTGAATATGATCTCCAATATCAAAAAACCGACCCAATTCCAGAAATTGAAGAGTTAACTGCGGAATTAAAATCATTAAACCTGACTCCTGCTGAATCTTATGTGATAAGACTTTACCATTATCATGATAAGGATGATATTGGGGAATTCATGATGATTTATACATTACTGGATATGATTATTCGAGGTGCTTTAACTTCCTATTTGCAAGTAAAAGCGAAGAAAAAAGGATTTATCAGTAAAAAAATGGATATTGAAGAGAAAGTAATACTTAAAAAGGGTGAAAATCTGGAAAATTTAGATCTTAAGCCTCATGAAAGGAAAATGGTGGAATATGTGGAAGGTAAAGGTATTGAATTGAAAGATATGAAAATTATAATGGACGATGATAGGATAGGGGCTAAGTTCAGGGAAGATGGTATAAAATACCTTGCAGGACAGGGTTACTTTGAAGAAGGACAGAATTTCAAAGGTACTGATCTTAAGTTAACTGATAAAGGCTCTAAAGCGAGTGAAACCATAAATGATGCCTTAAAAACAATTAGAAACTTAAGAATTTGGATGAAAGAGGCTCCAAGTCTAGCAGAAGAATATCTGAGTAATGTTGGAGGAAATGTGTTCATTCATAGAATGTGTTTTTTAGTGGATGACGATGTTCCAAAACTGACTAGAAAAGTAAATGAATCTAAAACACCAGAAGAGAAATTGTTATGCTATTACTGGGTAATGGAAGGCTTAAGAACAAACTTAAATAAAAAATAATTTTTTAAACTTTTCTTTTTTAATTAAATAATCTAATTTTAACTATTTTTTAATTTTCATTCTATTTTACATTTTTTATGTAAAAAATAAATAAGATATAAATGAAATAAAAATATAGAAATTATGTTATATAACTATTGTTATATGTTTATAATTAGTTATCAATATGGAGGAATTTTTTGAATATTCGCAGTATTGAAGAGATAAACCAAAAGATTAAACGAGGAGAAGCAACAGTACTGACTGCAGAAGAAGTTAGTAACCTTGTTAGAGGGGGGGAAGAGCCAAAAGCAGAAGATATCGATGTTATAACCACAGGAACATGTGGAATAATGTCTGGAACAGCTGCAATATTCCATGTAAAAGCAGGGGAACCAGGATCATTTAAAAAAGCAAAAAAAATATTATTAAATGGTGTTCCAGGATTTCCGGGGCCATGTCCAAATGAATGGCTGGGATCAGTAGACATGATAGCTTATGGAACTTCACACAGCATTTATGATGAAAATTATGGTGGAGGATTCTTATTTAAGGACATTATTTCTGGAAAAGATATAGATGTTGAGGTAGAGTCCATAAATGGTGAAAAAATAAAATCAACAGTAAACATAGATGATTTTGCTACAGCACGAATGATTGGAACCAGATTAGCCTTTAAAAATTATACAGCATTCATTAATCCTACCAATGAGCCAGTTGCATCTATATTTCATGCAATAGAAATGGAAGGACCATATAAAGGACTTTCATTTTCAGGATGCGGCGAATTAAACCCACTTCAAAACGATCCAGTGATGAATACCATAAAAACAGGGACAAAAGTGCTAATGTGCGGTTCTGAAGGAATAATTATTGGAAACGGAACTAGAAGCGCTCCCCAAAAGCCAAACTTAATGATATCTGCAGATATGTATGATATGGATCCGCATTTCATTGGAGGATTTAAAACGGCTGCAGGACCAGAAGTTTTTAACAGTGTAGCTGCAGCAATCCCTGTTTTAAATGAAGAAATACTTAAAAATACATATATTCAAAATAAGGATATTCAACTTCCTATTGCTGATATAAAAGGGAGACACTTGCCTTTAGGTGTAACAGATTATGCATCTGTATGGGATGGTGTGGATGAAAGGCCAGTATATATTTTAGAAAATTGTATGAACTGTGAACAATGTATTGTTCGTGAAAGATGTCCTACAGGGGCCTACGGCGATACACTAAATACAAAAATGTGCTTTGGCTGTGGAATGTGTGCATATTCATGTCCACACAATGCATTTGAAATGAAAAGTGGAAAAATTCATTTTAAAACTGAAAATGAGATTATGGATATACCTATTATCTGCCGTCAGTCAGATATCAAAAGAGCACGTGAATTAGCAGAAGAACTTAAAAAAAGAGTTATTAATGGTGAATTCTCCATTTCGAATTGTTATTAGGCGTAAATATTAGTTAGGTTAGTTATGAAGCGTTGGTATTTGAGGAATCAACTGAGTATCCGTGGAAAACATTATTAGGCCCACCAAAAATCCGAGTAACAACGCTATAAATAACAAAAGAAGCATATGGCTTGTTCTAAACCATGATCTATCTTTTTCAACATATTCTTCCTTTTCATCTAAATATTGGTCTTCGTATCCATATTCCTCTTGAAAAGGAGAGTCTTCGTAGTATTCATGGTCTGGATTTTCATAATATTTCTTTTTTAATGGTTTATCATGGAAAGAATCATTATAACGAACTGGTTCTGGATCTCTGTAATAATCCTTTTTTGGGGGTTTATCATGAGAATAAGAATCTTTGTGGCTAACTGGGGCTGGATCGTTGTAGTATCTCTTTTTTTTAGGTTTCGAAGCTAGACTAAAAAGTTGCATTCCACATTCTGGACAATATTCCTCTTTTTTGTCTATTTCCGCTCCACAGTTATCACATGGCATATTTATCAATTGTTATATAATATTTAATAAACCTAACCTTTTTGCATAATTTATGGTTTCTTGAATTTCTTGATGACTGGGAAATCCCCTGATTTCTTTGCATTCTTGAGCTTTATAAACAGGCCTATATTGCCCCATAATATTAACAACTGTTTCTTTTCCCAAATTATCTCTTATCCACTTTAAAATAGGTTTTGAGCAGCATTCAACATGATTTGGTAGCACAAGATGTCTAATGATCATATCACATGCATTTTTTGCCATTTTATGATTTCTTGTTACAATATTCCAGTAATCTGACACTCCAGACAGTTCTACTGCACAACTGCAAGGGCCATACTTAAAATCAGTTAAATAAAGGTCTACAAAGCCATCTAAAAGTTTCATAGACTCTTTGCTCATGTAAAAATTACTATTCCACACAACAGGAATATTTTCATTACATAAATGCATTGTTTTCAAAATAAAAGGTAAATTAGGTGTGGGATCACCACCAACGAAGTTAACATTCCTTGAACCTTCTCTTCTTCGTCTATCAATTATTTTGGATAATGATTTTTCGCTTATTTCAATTCCAGATTCTGGAAATTGGCTTATGTCAAAGTTCTGACAGTAAATGCATTTAAAATTGCAGCCTGCAAAAAATATGGTGTGGCTGGGCACAAGTGGAGCTTCTTCGCCGATATGCAGGTATTCAGATGCAATTCTAGAATTTAAAACTCCACAAAAACCAGTATTTGTATTTCTATTTACATAGCATCTTCTTTCGCAAAAATAACAGTTTTCAAATATTTTCTCTGCAATTTTAATTTTTAAATCCATATAAGAAAAATCAGGCTTTTTGGCACCGTAAAATGTCTTTTTATCAAATATTTTTTTAAATCCTGCCTTTATTGTTTCATGTTCTCTCCAAAGAGAATTAATATCATCTTTTTCTCTGGCATTTATCATGGAAGCAGTTTTAACCCTCGAAGGTCTTTTATTTAACATGATTTCAAAATATGTAGAAAGTTCTTTTGCCAAATCTTTATTTTCAAAAAATTTTAGAGCATTCAGGCGACTAATTTTCCTCATAACAATTATAAATTTTGTTTTTCATTTTAATATACACTTTTTAAGTTTGAATTTAAGCATTTATAGAATGAATAAATGAATTAGCTAAAAATAAGCTTTTTAAAAAAAAAAAAAAAAGTAAAGGATTTTTATTTAAAATAAATGATTATTTACCCAACAACTCTTAAACCACGTGCTAAAATACGCGGAATAATGAAAGGACCCATCTGTCTGGTTTCTTTAGAAACTCCAGACATGTTCTTCATAACCTTGAATATATTCCCTGATAACATTGCTTTTTTAACTGGCTCACTGATTTCACCATTTTCTATTTTAAATGCGTTATTTGCTTCAACAGAGAAATCTCCTGAAATGGGATTGGCTGTATGCGCACCTAAAACATCGGTTACAATTATCCCATTTTTAATATCGGAAATTTCGGTTAAGTCATCAAATTCAAGAATAAGATTACTTAAACCGACTGCAGGCATATCTGCAAATGAAGATCGCATTCCATTACCTGTACTTTCACTATCTCCTTTTTTAGATGTGTATAAATCATAGATAAAGTTTTTAAGTGTTCCATTTTTAATAACAGTTGTTTTTTGACTTTTAGTTCCTTCACCATCGCCTATTGATGAATTAAGTCCTCCATCGTAGGTTCCATCGTCATAGATACTTAAAGAAGGTGAAACAACTTCATTACCTATTTCATTTGCATAAATAGATCTTCCTCTTTGCACATTATCTGCATTTACTGCATTTACAAATGTTCCAAGAAGTCCTGAAGCTGCTCTATAATCAAGTAAAACGTCCATATCTTTGGTTTCTATAGGTTTACCATTCAATGAATTCTTTGCAATTTCACAGGCATTGTCTGCAATCCATTCTGGATTAATATCAAAAGATCTTGATGAATCTCCCTCATAAGCTGTTGATACTTCGCTATTTTCCTCAGCATTCACTGCAATGAACCCAGAACAGGATGTACCTATGTTTTTACAGTTTACACCATTTGAATTTAATATTAAACTTTCCACAAACCCTGCAGAGAATCCTCCAGAGGTTGGTTCACATTTTTCTTCTTCAACCACATTTATCATGGTTTTTGCAAAGTCTATGGAGCTTTCAATATCCATAACTTCAATTTTTTTGTCATAAATCCCTTTAACATGATTATATTTAGATTCAATTGCAAAAGTGAAGTTTTCATCGGCAACATTAGATTTAGCATTGAATATTGCATTTTGGACTGTTTCATTTATTTTATCTAAATTTGTGGTATAAGAAAATCCCATTTTACCATTTAAAATCACTCTTATGCTCATTCCACAAACAAATTCTTCTTTTGCAAATTTAACTTCGTTATTTTGAATATCTACATCAATACTTTTTTCTTTTTCTATATAGACTTCAGCATAATCTGATTTTCCTGAAGCAAGGTTCAATGCATCTTTTGCTGTGTTAATCATCTAAAAACCTCTCATTATTTTAAAATAAATTTGTTTATAGCCTCTGCAGCCCCATCACCATATGGGGTTTTACTAATGTAATCTGCATTCTTTTTAAGTTCAATATCAGCGTTTGCAACAGCAACTTTCAATCCTGCAACTTCCAGAAACTCAAGATCGTTTTCACTGTCTCCAATAGCCATTATTTCATTAGTACTAAGCCCTATATCCTTTGCAACAATTTTTAATGATTTTCCTTTATTAACTGAAGGATCTGTAATGTGTATTGCAAATTTAGTGTCATATACCTTAACATCGAAGTCTTTAACCGCTTCTTTTACAGTTTTTGCATTAATTTTCTGTTTAATAGCAATTTCAGATAGTCTAAGGTCTGAAAATTCAGTTTTTTCAATTTCATATTTTGATTTTAGAAATTCATAGGCAGGATAACATTTTTTGATGTTTCCAATAATTTGACTTTTTTTCTTTGTATTTATGACTCCACCATTTTCACCTACAATTCCACCAGAGGTACCTACCATCACTTCCACCATCTTCGCTGCGCAAAGTATATTTCCGGTCACTAATATGACATGAAAACCATTATCTTCTGCTTTTCTAATAGCATCTATTGCATTTATGCATATCTTCCTATTTTGATCGGTTATTGTACCATCTATATCTACAGCTACTGCTCTCATTTGATCTATTTCTCCAATTAATCTAAATATTGGTTTTTAATAAATAAGTTGCTTTAAATGAAAATAGGAGTAAATTGAGGTTAAAAAAAGAAGATTAGAATGTAGAGCCATATCTAAAAGCGATATTGCACGTACCTTCTTTACTAACCATACATGCCCCAATAGGGTTCATAGGATTGCATTTAGTTTTAAAGAGGGCGCATTCTTCTGGTCTTGCCACACCCCTTAAAATTGGGCCACATATACACCCTGTAGGAACTTTTTCTCCCTGCTCTACTTGAATATCAAATCTTTCCCGAGCATTGGCATCTCTAAATTCATCTCTTATTTCATAAGTGGAGTTTGGAATTTCTGGAAAACCTCTCCATTCTTTGTCTTTAATGTAAAATACTTCTTCCATGAGTTTTTGAGCTTTAACATTGCCCTCATCTTTCACAGCTCGCTTATATTCATTTTGAACAACTGCTTTACCTTCATCAAGCTGTTTTAATATCATATAAATTGCAATAAGCACATCAAAAGGATTAAATCCTGCTACAACTTGAGGGATACCATATTTTTGAGAGAATTCTTCATATGGGCGTGTTCCTATTATAGTTGAAACATGACCAGGTTCTATAAGTGCATTAAGATTTACTTCTCCAGATTCAATTAAGAATTTCAATGCTGGCGGGATTAAACGGTGACAGGATAAAAATGACAAGTTTTTTGGAGGCTCAGCGATTATTTCAGCGGCTGTTGTGGGAGCAGTCGTTTCAAAACCGGCTGCCATAAAAATAACTTCATTATCAATTTTTTGAGCTATTTCAACGGCATTATTTACTCCATAAACTATTCTTACATCAGCACCTTCGGCCTTTGCATCTGCCAGTGTTCCTGTTGTTCCTGGAACCCTTAACATATCTCCAAATGTTGCAATTGTAACGCCCTTTCTTGCAAGATAAAGGCATTCATCAATTTCTATTGATGGAACACAGCATACAGGGCATCCTGGGCCTGCAACTACTTCCACTTCCTTTGGAATTAATGATCTTATTCCGTGTTGCATTATGGTGTGTTCATGGGATCCGCAAACGTGCATTATTTTAACGGGCCTTGAAATGTTTTCAATGCGTTCTATTATTTCTTTGGAAAGATTTTTCATTATGTCACCTTGGTTTTGTTGTTTGTCGAATTATTTTTATTGATTTAAGATATTGGACATGATATTAACTTTAATTAGTAATGAACACTTTTTTAAGTGCTATTTAGCTAACTACTCTAAATTCCTTAATTTAATTTTTTAAACATAATCTGTTAATTCACCGTTATATAATTGATGCTTTAGTATTTCGATGTTTTCAAAAAGAGCTTTAAACTAGTTTTAACCAGATTAAATGTCGTAATATTTGAATAATGGTTTAATTCATATTTTTATAATTTAAAAATGAATTTGAAGTTATTTTGGCGATTTTGTAGAAATTATCATATGAAAATTTATATTAAATAAAAAAAGCAGTATACATAATTTTAAATGAACAGAAATTAATTAACTACATAATGCTAAATTGTATTTAGAATTAGTATTGTTATCAGAAAAGTTATTATAATACTATAACAAAAAGATTAATAGGGAGTAATTGGACTTTTAATTAAAAGGACATTGATAATTTATTATTTATAGATATTGTCAGATTAGATTAAATAATAAAAATGGATTCTTATTTATAAATTTTTAATATGTTAATATACCAATTTTAGAATTGGGGAAATTCAAGCGTTACAGTTAAATATCTATAGTATAAATCTATTTTAAAAGTCCTTAAAAGAGTCACATCACCTTTAAGATTGTGAATATCGGTAGGTAATATGAAGATTGCAGTGGTAGGATTGGGAACAGAGGGTAAAAATGCCGTAAAATCCCTTATTAATTATGGATATAAAGTTTATGCTTCTGATATGCAAGAAAACGTGGAACTAAAACATAATAATGCTTTAGATATTGACTTAGGATACCATGATTTTGATAAAATTGATTCTGCAGATGCGGTTGTTTTAAGTCCTAGTTTATGGGGTAGTAAACTCTTTGAGGGTATAAAATCGAATAAAAAGTTCTTATCAGATGTTTTACCTGATCATAAATCTGTTTTTACAATAGGAGTTACTGGAACAAATGGTAAAACAACAACCTGTTTCATGATAAAAGAAATACTTGAAAAAGCAGGTTTAAAGGTTCTTGCCGGTGGAAATGCTGGTGGCGGGTTTGAAGGATACACAAAACTCATATTAGAAACTTCTAAACAAAAATACGATGTTTTGATAGTGGAAGTTTGTGACATGACCCTTGATTTTTGTTCATATGCATTTGATTTTGATCTGGTTGTTGTAACCAATATAGGCCATGATCACATGGATTACCACCATTCTCTTGAAAATTACCATGAATCTGTATGTAAATTTGTAGAAGGGAAAACAGCCATATTAAATGAGAAAGATGAATTTTTAGCAAAAATTAAAGATTATTCTACTGAAACATTCTTTTTTGGAAATGGGCATAAAGATCTAAAAGTGTTTGGTGAATTCAACCTTCAAAATGCTGCAGCAGCTGAAAAAGTAGCCCAATGTTTAGAAATCTCAGAAAATGATATTAATAACGCTTTAATGGAATTTGAAGGTGTTAAAGGACGATCAACAACAATAACTCTTTCGGGATGCAACATAGTAGTTGGAAAAACAGATAATATTGATGCAGCAGAAGCAGTTTTAAATGAATTAAGCTTTGATGTTATAATGATTGGCACACCGCGAGAAGGTGAAACATGCAGATACGAGATTTTAAAAGAAGTTTCTAAAGCCAATCCGAAGGTGGTTGTGTTATTCCCTGGACTGGAAGATACAACTGATGTCGCGTTTGAAAAATTAAGAAGTGAAGGTTATGATGGAAATATCCTTATAATGGAAACTAATGCAGACATAATTGATTTTGCAATAGAATACAGCGAAAAATATGAAAACATGTTCATAGGCGGAAATGGTCAAGAAAAGCTTATAGAGATACAAGAGACATTGCAGCGGCTGGCAAAGGATGATATTGTGATTAGAGATAAAAAAGTACTGGTAATAGGTGTTGGAAATGCAGGGAGGCCAGCAGCACATCTTCTAAATTATTTGGGCAATGAGGTAATTATTTCTGATATTAAAGAGTTTGAAGAACTACCTAAAAAGGCCCAGAGAAAGATTGAAACATTAAAAAAGAAAGGAATTGCAGTAGAACTCGGTGCCCATATAAATGAGCATGCAATGTGGGCAGATGTTGTTTTTATTTCGCCGAGTGTTCCTAAAAATGCTGAAGTTCGAGAATTTATTTATAAATGTGAAGAAAACTATGAAATAAAAGAGATAGGTACAAGAGATATTGGAAAAATGATTAATTCTCTTATAAATATGCCTATGATTGGTATTGCAGGAACAGATGGTAAAACTACCACTACAAACATAGCAAACCACACTTTGAGCGATAAATATGATACTTTACTTTTCTCCTCTTTAGAGAATTCTCTTGTTATTGAAGGCCTTGTTGATTTTATAGTAGAAAATGGGACAGGTACTAAGGATTTTGCGGTTTTTGAACTTCCACATGGCACTATAAGGATGGTGGATGGTCTTGAAATCTGTGTAGGTACTTTAACAAACCTTACTCCTGATCATATGGATGAATTCAACACATATGAGGAATATGTGGAAAGAAATGTAGCAATAAAAGATTTACTACATAAACATGGTATTTTAATCGCAAATGGCGATGATCCTATCATAAGTAGGTTAGTTCCTAAATTCAACCATGAAATGGTTTATTATGGGTTTGATGAACCGAGAGTTATTGTAAACGAAGGTAGAACTTATTCTCACAAACATAATGTAAAATATGATATTTTAGCAAAGGAAATAAACCTAAATGGGATTTATGGGTCAGAATTTACCATAAAAACAGGCAGAATACCTACAGTAATTTGCAGAAATTGTGGTAAGATATGCTGCGACTGCAGTGATTTTGAAAGAAAGTATAGAGACCCAGTAGAGGTTAGAATAAAGCTTAATGTGCCAGGTTCTTGTAATATTGAAAATACAATGGCAGCATTTGCTATAGATCTTGTTTTAGATTTTGATGTAGATTACATAAAAGATAAAATAGAACGTTTTTCAGGTGTAAATGGTAGATTTGAAAAAATTGACACAATCGAAGATGTTGACATATTTGTAGATGCTGCCCACAATCCTGAAGCTATGGAACGCCTTTTAGATGGTTTAAAACTTGAAGGAAAACTTATAATTACTATAGATAATCCTGACACTCTTACTGTGAGGGATAAATTTAAAATAGGCAATATACTTGGAGAATATGCTGATGTGGTTATTGCAAGTGCCAAAAATGAAACTACAGAAGAAATTGATATAAATGCAGCTAAAACAGTGATTGAAGGAGCAAATAATATAAAAACATACCAAACATTGAATATACGGGAATCTGTCTTAAAAGCATTGGAAATTGCAGATAAAGGAGATACGATCATTCACATAGGTCCTGGGGTTGTAAATGCCTACGAAGGCGTTAAATCAGAGATATATGGTGCTATTAAAGAGTATAAGGAAGCTCAAATCTAAAAATGGTTTTATTTTATGAAGATACAAGGATCTAAAATTGTAGTTATTGGTGGCTGTGGAACTGTTGGCAGCTTAATGGCAAGGGTTTTAAAGGATAAAGGGGCTGATGTTACAGTATCTGACTTATCAACAGATAGTCCACAGATAGAAATTCTTAAAAATGAAGGAATTAAGCTAAATCTCGGAGAACACTCTGAAGAACTTTTAAAAAATGCAGATATAATTGCAGTGGCTCCCAGTTTACTTAAAAATCATAAATTAACTGAAAAAATAAGAAAAATCACAGATTCTGATATAATAAGTATAGATGAAGTTTTAAGCCTATGTAAAGTGGATAAACCAGTCATTGGAGTAACAGGGACCAACGGAAAAACCACAACAACATGGATACTTAAATCCATTCTAAATACGGCAGGACATAAAGTCCCGGAGCACATGCTGGATATGCAAGGTAACACGGAATTAATTCCGTCTCTTCAAGCAAGGCTTGATGGAAAAACAGCTGTTTTAGAAATAGGCACATTTGGAATTCCTGATGAAATAAAAAGGTCTGCCAGTAACTCTGGAGTTAGTATTGGGATTATAACTAATATATCGAGGGATCATTTAAGTAATTCTGGGAAATTTACAGATTATATTAAATGTAAGGGCGAAATAATAGAAATAGCCAATTCAATGATATTCAATGCAGATGATCCCATAATTGCATGCCTTGAAATTGGAAAAAAACCGAATAAAAGCTTATTTTATGGTATTGAACATATAAATTCAGATTTTAATGCATATCCTGAAGAAAGAAAATGTCCAATATGTGAAGTTGATCTTGAATATAACATTCATTATTTGGGGCATTTGGGGATATATGAATGTTCCTGTGGATTTAAACGTCCAGATGCTCATGTAAAAGCTTATGATGTTGAAAAAAACTTTTTTACATTAGTTATAGGCTCGAAAAGAGCTAAAGTAAATTTAAAAAATAATGGAATTCATAATGTTTACAATGCGCTTGCTGCTGCATGCGGCGCCCATGCGTTAGGCATTGATTTTGAGGATATTGTCCAAGGAATTGAAAGTTTTGAAGGCGTAAAAGGAAGATTTCAAGAAATAAATGTTGGAAAACGGGTAATAATAGATTATGCTCATAATCCTGCTGGTGTAAAAGCTATAATTCAGGCACTACTTCAAGAAAAATCTATTAATTCAAAATTAATTGTTGTAAATACAATATCATCTGAAAGTGGGATAAAAGGTGATATGGAAATAGCAAAAATATTAAAAGATGTAGATATTATAGTAGTAGCATCAAATGCAAGTAGAAATGCTATATCCGAAATTGAGGTTTATAACCAAGTAATATTAACAGAATCTAGCAAAAAAAGCTCTAAAAAAGGGACTTTAGGGGCAAGTAAAGAGCAGGTAGAAGAAAGTTTAAAGTATGCCCTTAAAGAAGCAGGAAAAGATGATATTGTATTGGTTATAGGGGAAGGAGGGGTTAAATATTCTGCCGAAATACTTGAAAAATTCAAAAATTAATTTAATTATACTTATTATACTGGCAGTAGCCATGTATCCATTTGGAAACGTAATAGATGATTATTATCCGGCCCAAGGGCCGACAGAAATTACATCTTTGAGTTTAGGAGATACTGTCGTGTCAGGAACTCTTGTTGTAGACGAAAGCAAAATTAGAAAAGTTCCATTACTATATCCTCCTGAATATTTATTGGATTATGTTAATGATATGAAATTCAGTGATTTTATTGATGCATTACTTACAGGAACAGTTAAAACCCCAATTGGAAGGATTACAAGCAACAGCATATCTAAAAATGGAACTGCACAGGGATTCAATGGCCCGGGAATTCTGGCAGTTACCGAAAATAAGCTAACTGTAAGTCCGCCAGGCATTTTTGTTTATGGATATAAAACACCATACACTTATGGAATTAAAACAAATGGTGGATTAGAAATTAAGGAAGGAAAAAAAACCATAAAAACAGTGCCTTATGATCAAATAAACAATGATACAGTCCCTCATAATTATGTGACAGTAACTAACATTAAAAAATGGTTTAACAACAATGGAGTAGGTGAGAGTATAGCATTGGACTATGGGCTTGCCAAGTTCAACGATGGAAGAAATTTTGTCGCACCATCCAACATAAAAACGTTCTTTGGGGAGGATGTTGTGAATTATATGGAAGAATATGCATCAGGATTACCAGTACTTGTTTATATGGGTTCTGTAACTGAAAAAGTAATTGGAAGTAATGGAGATTCTCTTGGATCTTTTCCTCAATATAATGATGCTATTAGGGAGCAAAATTCACGGGAATTTGTGGAAGCATGGAATGGTACTATAATCCCTCCACACACAACATCATCAGGTAAGGAAACTGTAGGATTTGGAAGATCTCCAGACCCTCATGCTCCTGGAGGGTGGGCTTCCCACGGTGTTTGCCCTGCAGCAAGAGCAATGAGAGGAGCTGTATCTCAAGCAGGATTTGGACTTCCAACTGGCCTTACATGGGGTGAGTACGCAGTAATGTTTGGATTTAACCCTGCAACAGATGTGAGAGTCACTAATACCAAAGATTACCCCGTAAAAATAGTAATGTGGACAAGTGGATCAGGCCCTGGAATGAGCATACATGCTAAGGTCATAGGATACATACCACAATGAGGCGAATTCCCTTCCCTAAACTTTTTATTTTTTTTAATTTATCAGTGAATATGATTAAGCACGGTATTTAAAAATGCGGGCGATTTATATGATATCTGCAATAGTAACGGCGGCAGGCAAAAATAGGCGGATGAGAGAAGATTTTAAAGCCCGTGGAATGGAAGTCATACATAAACTTCTAATTGACTTTCAAGGAATGCCCATAATACTTAAAACAATTCAAAACACCTTAAATACAGATGTGATGGAATGTATTGTTGTTTTAGGGCATTTTAGTGATGAAATAACTGTAATAATCGATGAATTCGATGATGATAGGGTAAGGGTAACTGTAAATCCTGAAGTTCATGTTGAATTATCGGAATCACTCTTAAATGGAGTTAGTAAATCTAAATCTGATTATTGTTTGTGTGTTGCTGCAGATCAGCCTACTGTATCAGCTGAAACTCTTGAAAATATTATTGAAGGAGTATTTAACAGTCCAGAACCTGAAAATACAGTATCAATTCTTGCAAGGGGAAAAACAGGATATTTGGATTCAGCAAAAGGTCTTGGAATGCCATTTGCCTGCCATAAAAACCTTTTAAAGAAGTATTTGGTGGGAAAAGAGGATAATTTAAATCCAATTTTAAGAGAAATGGTAAAAGATGGCGTTATTCTTTATGGAGTTCCAGCTCGAGATGATCTAGAACTTATAAACATCAACAAATACGATGATTATTTGAAAATTGTAAAAGGAAATTGATTTATAGGTTAAAAATTAGTTATTAATGGTGTATTTAAAAATGGTTGTGTAAAAGTTGCTTTCAATTAAAAATGATTGGTTAAGAGCCTTTTTGGTTTATTTTACTATTTTTGCAGTCGTTAGTTTATTATCTTACTTTTTCTTTTCACATTTCAAACTTCTGTATACAGACGTGGATAGTGCCCGTTATGTTTTAAGCTCACTTATTCAAAGCGAAGCTGGAATTTTAGCCATAGTAGTGACTTTAAGCCTTGTTGCAGTCCAGCTTGCAGCTTCATCATCTCCAAGAGTAGTTGATATTTTCAAAAGAACTCCTGATCTCTGGATTCTCATCATAATTTACATTTTCTCCATAGTGTACTGTGTAACTTTGCTGAAACTCATTATTAACACTCAAAGCCGGATTTCAGACCTTGAATATTACATTCTTTTTGCTTACTTCATCAGCATGTTTGCATTTTTATCATTAATCCCTTATATATGGAATATTCTGGATTTGATGAAACCTTCTACTATAATTGACAAATTAGCAAGTAGAATTACAAAGGAGAGTATTTTAGATGCTATTGGGAATGATGAAATGGTAAAAGGGAAAGATGATCCAATTCAACCAATTATTGACATTATGCACGCTTCTTTAATGAAATATGATTATGGAACATTTAGAGAAGGATTAAAAGCAATTCAAAACTCTGTAACTATTATATTAAATGGAAAAATCAGCAAAAATGAGAAAAGCATGATTGTAAAACATGTTTCTACTCATTTAAGTTTAACTAAAAAATTAACTGCAGACTCTGGCGATGTTAATTTAATTGAGCAGATAATAGACAATATTAAAAAGATTTAATTATAAAATTAGGAAATTAATAAATTTAAAAAAGAAAAATTAAATGAAATTAGAATTCTTTTTTTCTAATTTCCTTTAGAGACTTGCTATTTTTTCTATTTATTTCATAGATATAAGTGCAGTTACAACGCAGCCAATATTCTCGCCGTTCATCCCTACAATCACTTCATCATCGCTAATATCTGCAAATTGTCTTGAACCACTACATCCAAGGGTGATGTTTGCAGTATTTTGGGTGAATGGACCAGCCACAGCATCAGCACATATTGACTGAATTCCTGCAAAACTTGCTTCTACTCGGCCACCACGGGTGTAAACCATTGCCTGAGCAAGTTTCATGGCCTGTGCAGGTTTACAGATAACTACAATTACATCTGGATCAAATTTAACATCTTCTAACGGAGAATAAATGATGGCTTTCATCATAGGGTCAATTTTAGGGATTGCTTCCATGGTACGTTTAGCAGAGCCCAGGCTGGAGAATCTACCTAAACTTTGATAAAATTCACCGGTTTTTATCTTTTCAGGGGTTTCAATAAGTCCAATTGCAGCTGCTCCACCTTTACACATCTGTTCTTCAGCAGTTGCATAAAACATTTCACCTTGCGCTGCCTTTTGAACCATTTCACAGTGCCTTATATTCTCATCTATTTTTTCTATTCCCTCTGGAATGTCTTCTTCCCTTAAAATGAATTTTATTGCGACTGGAGATTTACTTAAACCTAATCTTTCTTTAAGTTCTCTTGATACCATATCATATCCTTCTACTTCACAAGCGCCTGTCATGATTTTCACCTTTCTACTACATTCTGATTTTTTATTATATTCTTTAAATTATTTATTTATTTGGAATTATTGAGAGAATTAATTTAAAATAAACAGCCTTATAGTTTTTGTAAATATTTTGTCTATATTTAAGCGTGCCATGTTTTTAGAGGTACGTTACTTGGTTATTATGACTTTATCAGATAATACGTAGGAAGATACTGAAATACATTGCATTGATAAGAATAATCAATAGGGCAAAAAAAATAAAATAAAATAAAAAGAATAATTAAATTTAAACCGTTCTAATTCCTTCAACAAGTTCTTCAATCTTATTTTTAACATTAGAAGAGTCTTCAACAACAGTTCCGGTCACAACAATATCTGCACCGGCTTTTGCAACTCTTGCAGCGGTTTTTCCATCGCGTATTCCGCCGCCAACAATTACAATTATATCGGTCATTTTTTTGACTGCAGCTATCATAACTTCAGGAATATGCTCATTAGCACCTGAACCTGCTTCCAAGTAGATCAATTTCATCCCCAGGCATTCTGCAGCCATTGAATATGCAACAGCGATATCCGGCTTGTTTCTAGGTATTAGTTTAGCATCTCCAACCCATCCAACAGTTCCGCCGGGTTCAACAACAATATAACCCATAGAAAGTACTTCAATTCCCATTTTTTTAATGGCGGGGGCCCCTAAAGCTTGTGCTCCTGTTATCCAGTAGGGATTTGTGGAATTTAAAAGGCTCATAAAGAATATTGCATCGGCATATTTACTTACACCGCTTATATTGCCTGGAAAAAGGATTATGGGGACGTCAACATTTTCTTTTAATGCTTTTGCAGTTGCATCAAGTTCTGTTGGTTCTGTTGTTGATCCTCCGAGCATTATTCCATCTGTACCGCCAGCTATAGCTTCTTTTGCTATTCTTACAGCATCTTCAGGGCTTTGTTCTTCTGGATCTAAAAGAGTTAAATGTATTTTGTGGTCTTTTAATGTATTTTTAATGTATTTTTCAACTTTCATCTTACCACGACAAGAAAATAATAGTTATTAAAAATGGATATGAATATAAAATGGAGGTTCAGAAACTCCCAAACCTGTCGGTTTGAGAGTTTTTTCAACTCTGAATTCAATTTAAGGATTATATTTATCCTCTTGGTTCTTTTGCCTTGGGTCTTAGACCTTTGTAACCGCATTTCCTGCATGTTTTTGCAGTTGGTGGGTTTCTTGCGTTACATTTTAAGCATATTTTAACATTGAATATTCTGTTTTCTGCTTCTTCAAATCTAGCCATTTATTAGCCTCCTTAAATAATTATTTAATTTCATTTTACACAGTTTAGAAAATAATTTAATTTATAAATTCGTTTTGAATTTTTACAACCTCTAAACTGCTACGAGCTTTAGAGTATGCTTCTAAGAGCTCTTCATTGAGCTTTAGAAAATGAGGGCCCCATTTGAACTGGGACATAATGTCAATAGCAATATCTTTAAACCCAATTATATAAAAACTTGCTGCAATTGCCTCAGCAGTTGAAAGTATGCAAGGTTTTCCATAGTTAGTAGGATTAGCAGCAATCATGAATGGGAGTGATCTACTGTTTTTTCCTGTTTTTAGCCTATAAGGAACTTTAGCTAACTTCTTCCAGGAACAATCAAGTCCTACAAGTCCTTTTTCCATTACTGTTCCTTTATCTTCACGAGATAAAGATTTTGGGGAATAAGGGTCTAAAATAATTGAACCTGTAGGTACCATATTTAATTTTGTCACTACTTTAACCTTTCCCTGTTTTCCAAGTTTAACTGTGGTACATTTCTTACGATCACATTCTTCTGCATGATATACAACAATTTTCATTTTTAAAACACACTTCAAATCAGTTTAAATCTTCATTTCATATTCAAAAATAGAAACAAATATACAACATTTCATATCTTCAATCACATATTAAAAGATTATGTTTAACATTAAAAGCAAAAAATGGATAAATACGATATAAAAATGTTTAAATAAGTTATTAGGATTATTTAAGTTTAATTTTAGAAATTAGACTTTTCATATTCAATTATTTTAGAAACAACGGCTTTAGGATCTTTTATATCTTCCAAATCGTAATACCGTCCGCCAGATGCTAATGCAAGTTCCATGTTTGTATCTCTTCCAAATGGAGCTGATTTTTCAAAATTAACCACAATTGTGTTTATTTCATTCTCTTTAAGGCTTTCTGCAAGTCCTATGGCATCTTTAAGAGGGTCTTTATCTATTCCTACATTGGGCATTCCATCTGTTAGTATAAGCATCATGGGAACGTATTCTTTTTTGAATTTCTCTTTTTTAAGTAATTCTAATCCTTTTTTTATTCCTGATGCAAGTGGTGTGGTTCCACCAACACTTATATTATCCACATATTCTTTAAATGATGTTGCTCGTTTGGTTGTTGGAACTATAACTTCTGCTTCTTTTCCTTTAAATCCAATAACGCTTATCTTATCATTATGGCGTGATGTATCTTCCATAAGTTGATTTAAAATACCTTTAACTTTAGCTGCTTTCTTTTTTGAAAACATTGATCCACTTATATCTACCACAATGGCGATAGATGCTCTTGCGCCGTGTTTTCTAACTTTCTGGCGTAAATGTTCATTTTCAACTTTTATACTGCCTTTTGATCCAACTGCAGCCGCTCTTAAGGTTGCATCTATTGCTATGTCTCTTGAACCATTTTTTGGAAGTTTACTTTTTATATATTTTCCTTTTAGAGTTTTAGAATCAACTCTTTTACCGTATAACATGCTCTTTTTTTTACCTTTCATTTTAAGGAGCTTTTTTATATCAATCCCCTCATCATCGGACTCTACCGGAGTTTCCTCTTCTTCAAGACTTTTAAACATCATCCCTTTTTTCCCTTTTTCTCCTTCAGAAGGCTTTTTATCTGGCACAACATTCATATTTCCATTCTCATGACTTTCTGATTGTTGTTCATCATCCCTTTTTTCTTCCTGCTTCTCATCATCTTCTTTAGTATCGGAAATAGCTTTTTCAAGCTTTTCCTTAATTTTATCTTGACTGCAGGATTTAGGAAGTCTTTCCCCTAGAACCAGTGTAATAGCTTCCTCCAAATCATTATAATCTACTTTCAAACGATTATTATAAGCTGCAATTGTTTTAGCAGTTTTTAAAATGGCAATATCAGATCTATGTCCATCAACATCCATATCCACGCAAATATGGGCTATTACTTTCAATAAATCTTCAGAAATCTCCACATTTTTGATTATTTTCCTGGCGTTTAAAATATTTTTCAATATTTCTTTTTGTGCTGCTTCAAAATCCTTTATGAAGCTTGAAGGGTTCCTTTCAAACTCTTCACGTCTTTTCATAATTTTTACGCGGTCTTCAATATTCATAATGCTGTGTACAATGATATGAAGACCTATTCTATCTGAAATCTGGGGCCTAAGCTCTCCTTCGGCAGGATTCATTGTTCCTATAAGTATAAATTTGGAAGGGTGAGATACAGATATTCCCTCTCTTTCTACAACATTTATTCCGTATGCTGCCGCGTCCAGCAGGACATCAACAAGATTATCATCAAGTAAATTAATTTCATCGATATAAAGTATGTTTCTATTGGCTTCTGCAAGTATACCTGGTTCTAAAGCTTTTGTACCTTCTTTAAGGGCTTTTTCGATATTTATTGATCCAACAACACGATCTTCAGTGGATCCAAGTGGAAGCTCCACCACTCTCATTTTCTTTTCTTCAATTTCCATGTTTTCTGATTTACATGCATCGCAAAGAGAGCTTTCATCAGTAGGATCACAGTTAAATGGACATCCTGCAACGACTTTAATTGATGGTAAAAGGTCTGCAAGTGCTCTTACTGCTGTAGTTTTACCTGTGCCCTTATCTCCTTTAATAAGGACTCCGCCGATGCTGGGGTTTATTGCATTTAGTATAAGTGCTTTTTTTATGTTTTCCTGGCCAACAATTGCTGAAAATGGGAAAATAAGATTTTTCAATAGTCTCACCGTTTATTGCGTTAAAAAAATTTTTTTAATTCTCAAATTAGGATTTATTTATTAAATATATAATTGCAGTTTCACTAATAAATATATTATTAGAGTCAATTTAAATGAAATTAAACTATTTTTAAAATATTGTGAATTAATTTCATCATAAAGAATAAATAACACCATTAACATAAGCAAAACCGGTGATATAATATGTGTACAGTTGGAGGGCCAATGGCTGACATTAAAATGAAAAAACTTAAAACAAAAAGATACAAATGCTTGGATTGTGGAAACGAGTTTAAGGGGATTGGAAGAAGAGTAGTATGTCCAACATGTCAGTCAGAGAACGTAGAAGCATTAGAATAAACTCTGATGATATTCTATTTTTAATAGGGCAGTCTGGAGAGCTGGGCATTACCAAAGCAGGGACAAAAAAACAAATAGCAATAGGGATGCCTGATAAGGAAGAGATATTTGTTTTTCTTGAAAGTGAAGATTTAATAGCAGTTTCTGCATTTAAAACAGGTAAAAAAGCAGAAAAAGGGATAAAAAGCATGCTTTATCTTTTAAAAGAGATGAATTTCCCTATTACTGTCCTTCCAGAAAATCATCCAACATCTAATAGACTTCCTATGGTTGTTGCAACTGGAAATCACATACGTTTAAATTGTAATATTGTTCCAGGCACCCATCCAGAACAAGATATATTATGTGCATGTGACGATCTTTCAGGTACTGAAATAACTGCCACAAAAGATGGCGTTGATGTAGAAGGCACTATTAAAAAGTTTAAAATTGAAAAATTTAGAATTTAAACGATTATTAGATTAAATCACCCTTTTTTTATTAATTTTAATAACCACTAGTTTAATATACGATAAAAAACTTAAAAAACATGTATATGTCAATATATGAATTTTATCAAATTTTTGGACAAATAGTCTTTATAGCAGGTATTTCAATTTTAGTCCTGTTATCAGTTACACTTATTATTGGAAGTATTCTTATAAAGCAGGAAAGGCTTATTTTCCCAAAACTACTGCTATTTACAATAGATGTATTCTATGGGTTGTTCAAAAAATTTGCTGGATATGTAGGTGTGGATGAAAAAATCGTGGATCAAATTGGTGTTGAAGTTAGAAATAAAGTTAATGAAAAATCTTTTAAAAAAATAGATGATAAAGATAAACTTTTAATACTTCCGCACTGCCTAAGAAGTCCAAAATGTGAAGCAAAACTGGACGCAACTGGTCTTCATTGTACTGACTGCAGCAGATGTGTGATAGGCGTTTTGAAGGATAAAGCAGAATATAAAGGATATAAAGTATTTATTATTCCAGGATCAACATTTTTGAAGAAAATAGCCAGAGAAAATGAATTTAGAGCAGTTTTGGGTGTAGCATGTAATCAAGACCTTAATCTGTCAATGATGAACCTTTCAAAATTCCATCCCCAAGGGATACCTCTATTAAAGGATGGTTGTGTATGTACAAAGGTTGATACAAAGGCGGTTCTCGATAAAATGGGTTATGAAGACTCTGATGACTTTAGAATTCCGCAAAGTAATATTTCATGCATTAAAGAACGCTCTAACCGTAAATTACTTTAGGCTTACTTTTTTTTAAGGTGCAAAAGTATTCCAGAAACCATGGAATAAGAATGAACCGTATACTTTTTTGGTTTTAAGGCGTATAAACCCTACAATTGCTCCTAATATCAATCCCACCATAATTTTTCCCATTAAAAGAGGTATTAAATCAAATCCTTTGGGATGAATCAAAAAAACGTCCAAATATCCAAGATGCCAGAAACCAAACATTAATGTAATGGTAATCCATGTAATAATGGTTTTATTTTTTGCTTTTATTGAATTTTCGGCCATGTTCCATAGGTAACCTCTAAATAACAGTTCTTCAAATGCAGGGGTGATTAAACCGAATATCATGCCCAATACAAGTACATCCAGTTCATAAGCAAACGTATATGGTAAAAATATCATTATTATTAATGTTATTCCTCCTAAAAGATACAATATTTTGGTTCTTTTTTTTACATTATCTAAATATAGACCTAACTCCTTTAAGGAAGGCCGGATTAATATTAAAAGCAGTATTCCCACAACAAGGAATGATAATCCATTTAAAGTCTGAAACAATATTATGTCTTGTCCAGGTTTAACAACATACCAAAGGCCATACATTACTGAGGCTCTAAAAAGTTGTATAACAGTTAATATAAGGATTATTTTGCCTAAAATCGTGAGGAACGATTTATACTCTTTTTTGTTTTCTTTGATATTCATATAAATCATCATTTTTAATTTTAGATAAGTTATTACTCATTGTAAATGAAAATATCTTCTATCTGAACTTTAAAGAATTTAGATATTTTAAAAGCTAAAATTAGGGAAGGATCATATTTCTCTTTTTCTATAGCGATTATGGTCTGTCTGGTTACTCCGAGCTTTTTTGCCAGCTCTTCTTGAGTAATGTCCTGCATTGCTCTTAAAATCTTTAATTTGTTCTTCATAGTATCACTATCAATATTTCCTGCTGTAGTAGATACGGGATGCATAGTATAGTATGAAGCAGAAAAGTGCTAATAACAACAGAGTATATCCTATTTCTGAAAATTGAGGATAACTGTTTCTTAAAGCAATTATAATAATTCCTGCATACAGTGTAGCTGCTATGAGTATTCCTAAAGTCATTGTAGCTGCTTTTTCGTTGATTAATTGAGTTCTTTCATCTTCAACGATTACATTACTATCTTGGAAAATTTCCTTTAAATTTTCTTTATGGACGTATAAAACAATGATTATTGCTATTAAAATCACAATTGCCAGCATAATAATGTATATATTGCCTAATATCAATCCTGCAATCCATAGGCTGGATTCAAAAACTGAAAGTATCTTTATAAATAAGCCAGATTCAAAGATTGAAAGTATTTTTTTAATCATTCCCTTTTTTGAAGTCATAAATCTCACCTCATGTAAAGTATACTTTACATAATGTTATATAAACTTTACTATATGTTAATGTTTATTGACAAAGTAAAGTAGATAATAAAACTTTTTAAAGAGATGAACTGAGGTATGTGAACTTAAAATACTTTTTAGCAATTAAATATCTCTTAAAATATTTAAAAATAGAATAATACTCCATTAAATTCAATGGAGATCTATTTTATAAATTAAAAAAAAAAATATAAATCAAATAATTATTTGTATAAGAAAATCTTAGAACGGCAAATTCTTTATTTTATATTAAACCGGTTTTTGGACCCCTTTAAACTGAATAAATCATCCATTTACCACTAAATTTATTCTGGTCCCTATTTTTTCTTTTTATTTAATGGATTACCTTTTTCAATTAAATTTAAGGTAATAGTTTCAAATTCATCCCACAAGAAGGGAGCTTCCTCATGAAATCTCTTGGAACGTGGCAGTGAAGATAATTTAGCTCCGCTTGAAGCATATGTACTATTATATTCTCTGTCTTTAGTATCTAAATCTATTAATTTTGAATAAATAGATTTAAGGACGTCAAAACAATTATTAAAAGAGGAAACAGCGATAATTTCCTTATCCATAAAGGTTATCGCCAGTAAAGAAGCTTGTTTACTCCACATCACATTATTCCAGGATGGCATAGGCATTTTAATTAATTTATGGGCCAGGTCAATCTTAAATTCATCTGTATCAGCATCAATTTCATCTGATTTATTTAATTTGTACCAGAAATCCTTAAGTAACTCTACATTTCTTTCATTTTCAATGGAAATTAAAGTTCGTGTAGAATTAATTTTCCTTCTTCTTTGTCTTTTATCCCTACGCAAGTTACTTATTTCACTGGATGCCAGCCCCATAACAACTCCTAAAATAGTTGCTATTAAAGGCATATATCCTGTAATATTAAATGTAAAAAAAATCAACTCCAAATATATTTTTTTAATCAAAAAAAGTGAATCTAAAAATAAAATAGTATGCAATGCATTTAATAATATTCTATCAGATATTTCACAGCAATTTCGTTATACTACTATTGATTTTCGGTACACTTAAAGGTATGTATAAATTTGAAAAAAATAAAATAAAATTAGAAATTATAATCCCTTAATAAAATATTGCTTTCGTAGTTATATGCAAAAGAAAAGTTATCCTTAGGAGGTATTCTATTATGAAAAAAGTTCTTTTATTATGTGCCAGTCCACGGAAAAAAAGTAATACCATGCAGGTAATGGAAAAATGTGCCGAAGAAATAGAGAAAAACGGTTTAGAGACTGAAATAATGTCCCTTAGAAAAATGAATATTGATTCTTGTCATGCCTGTCTTAAATGCAAAAAAATAGGCAAATGTAAAATAGACGACGGTTTAAATGACATCATAGACAAAATCAGGGAATCTGAAGGATTTATTGTAGGAAGTCCCGTATACTTTGGTACTGCCCGAGGATCACTCATGGCTGCATTACAGAGAATTGGAATGATATCTCGAGGAACTGATGAGTTTCTAAGCTGGAAAGTAGGAGGCCCTATAGCTGTAGCCCGTCGCGGAGGCCATACTGCCACTATTCAAGAGCTTTTAATGTTCTATTTCATTAATGAGATGATTGTACCAGGATCTACCTACTGGAACATGGTATTTGGTTGGGCTCCGGGTGAAGTGGAAGAAGACACCGAAGGTATGGAAACCATTCGCTTGTTTGGGGAAAATGTGGCTAAATTAATTAATAAAATAAGCGACTAGTCTAAATAAGTTTTTAAACTCCTTTTTTTATTTTTAATTTCACATTTTTTAAGTTATGGTGTAAAAAATGGCGGAAGAACAGCTTTATAAAAAATTTGCAAGGTACTATGATAAAATATACGAAAAAATGGACCATCAAAAAGAGGCAGAATTCATAAAATGGGCAGTTAAAACATATAAAAATAGTTCAGGTAATGAGCTCCTTGATGTGGCCTGCGGAACAGGAAGACACGCATATTTCCTTAAAAATGACTTTAAAATTATTGGTTTTGATATTAGTGAGGAAATGTTAAAAATTGCGAGGGAAAAATTACCTGATATTCGTTTTATTAACGGCGACATGAAAAAAATGAATTTAGAACAGCAATTCGACGTTTTAATATGTATGTTTAGTGCAATAAATTATAATACAACTCTTGATGAGTTAAAAATTACTTTAAATAATTTTTACAATCATTTGAAAGAAGGTGGGATCCTTATTTTTGATATGGGGATAAATAAAGAAAACTGGATTGAAGGGGTTGTAAGTGTAGATACGGTGGTAGATAAGAACTTTAAACTTGCAAGAATGTGTCAATCTCATTTAGAAAATGGAGTATTTAATTCAAGCTTTGTATTTCTGGTAAAAGAGGATGGAAGAGTAGATTTTGACATTGATGAGCATAAATTAGGTGTTTTTGGA
>JACRPY010000008.1:0-773 GCA_016222945.1 Methanobacterium sp.
ATATACTCTTCTCCTCTTTGAATGGCCTGAAGTAATTCGGGAAGTTTATAAAGCTGTGGTCTTTTGCCGTTCAGGTTTCTTATCCATCGGTCACTGCCGGCATAGTGATAAAAACAGCCTTTTACTTCCTCTCCTGTGTTTTTGTCTCTGTATCGGATTTTTAAAATCTCATACTCATTCTTTTCATTATTATAGAAGTAATGAGATGTTGAGTTTTTAATAAGCCAATCCAGAGAGCAGCTCTTTTTGTCCACTTCTGATGGAGAGTATGAAGAAGAAGTTTCTTTGTTCCAGTTTTTTTTGAACAAATCTTTTTCCTCAAGTTCTACTGCTTTTAAAATTTCTGGTGTCGCAGATTCCCCGCAGACATGGCAGAAGAGTAAAACTCTGTCCTCCTTTTCTGTTATAGTTAGAGACTGATTTTTGTCTCCGTGCTTGTGTGCCGGCAGTGGGCACGAACATTGATGACTGCCGTTACTTAGCCTTTTCTGGTTTTGAAATTTGTTAATAATAAAATCAAAATTCATAACCTTTTACTCCTTTCTTTTTTTTATCTAAAGGGGTTATACCATCTGGACCCCAGATTTGTTCATAATTTAATTTTTCATAGAGTTTTTCTAATAAATTCATAGTTCTTTTTTCCTTTTTCTCATAATATGCTTGAAGGATTTTGTTATAAGGTGTATAATTTACATAAATGAAATATTAACTACCCCCTACATTTTAAAGTTAAGGAGGTGGGTGATGGTAGTTAAACTAACCGATTGTCTGTG
>JACRPY010000008.1:848-5743 GCA_016222945.1 Methanobacterium sp.
TCATAAGAAGGTTGTCCTGGGTCTTGTAGTTGGTTTGCTTGGAGGGCTTCTTGTAGGGTGCTGCAGTGCTTCTGTGTTAAGCCTTCTGGCCTGGCAGTATTTGAATATTCAGCAGTATTATCATTTCTAAAGAAAGAAGGTCATTGAGAAATGAGTGGTAAGAAAAATAAGAGAATTGAAAAAAATAAACGGGTATGGGGAATTGATGAAAAGCCGGCAGATATAAAATTTCCTGAATATATGATTACCAGTGAGAAAATAGAGGATGAAAGGGTTAAAGCATTACCGGATGAGGTCAGGGTTAGAATAGATGAGTTACATAGCAAAAGTAAAACTAAACCTGAGGAAGTTATTCCTGAACTATTGAGATTTATAGAAAAATACCCTCATGTTCCCCTGTTTTATAATTATTTGAGTAATGCTTATCTTATAGCCGGTAATATACCTGATGCGGAAAAATTAATTGTAGAGTGTTATAATAAATTTCCTGAATATCTTTTTGCAAAAGTTGGTTATGCTAATGTGTTGCTTAAAAAGGGTGAGGGTTCAAAGGTACCTGATATTTTTGATGATAAATCTAATTTGAGGGATCTATATCCTGAGAGAGAAGTTTTTCATATCAGTGAATTTGTTGCATTTACTGATACATTAGTCAGGTATTTTTTGTTTTCAGGGCAGATAGATCGTGCTATACCAATGTTTGAGAACTTATGCCCTTCAGGCGAATTTGGCTTAAATCTCAATTTTACGCCATAAAAAATGAAAATTCCTATACCCTAGATTTAAAGAAGGTTGCTCCTGATAATCCTTCAACAAATTTAATTGAATGGGTGATGTCTTCTTTTAGTCCTTCTGTGGTTGTAAGTGATAGATTAAGAAGAGGATAAGTAATAAATATTGGCCTGCAAAGGGTATCAGGCAGAATCGTGTAAAAATGTTCGGTTTAGTATTAATGAACGAGTTCTCTATTAATTATATATTGTCCATATAATATGATATTATCCCATCCAATAGGGCTTATATGTGTTAACTGTGAGATGTCAATACCTTCATTTTCAGGATTATATTCAATAAAAACTCTTTCTATCTCCTTAATTTGCCAGTAAACAATACAGGCAAGAATGAGTAATAAACAACTGGCAGAATTCATTTGTTTGTAAAAGTCCCAGGATTTAATTTTACCTTGTTTTCCATAGTGAACACATCGAGCCAGGTAATGAAGCTGTTCCCCCATTAAGAGACCTCTTTGTATTCTTCTTCTAAGCAATGGATCTGAAAGATAATCAAGAATAAATTCCGTCTTAAAAATTCTTCCCAATTCACGATTAGCTTTATAGAAATCATTTTTTGCACTATAAGATACCAAACGTTTGAGAGCTACAGAAGCAGTTGTATGACCACTTTGCAGAGAAGAATAGAATTGGCCCATACGATCCCATTGATCACATATCCAATCCAGATGGATAGTTTGATTATTTTGTCCTACTATAGGATTTAATGGACCATAGTCTTTATCTTTATCAATTTTATATAGTAGTTGGTGGTGAAGTCCCTTTATTCTTGGGCAGAATTTTTTACCAAGCATGGCAAAAGCTGCAAAATTTAATTCAGTATAGCCATGACTATCTACATAATGTTCTTCAATGTCAAGATCAGACTCATGATAAAGTAGTCCATCTAAAACATAAGCAGCATCACGTTCTGTACATTCTATAGGTACAGTATAAAATGGAGCATAATTATCTGCAATAAAAGAATAGAATTCAAGTGCAAAATCACCTAATCTGTGACTATAAGTCCGTTTAAGAACTTTCTGTGGGAATAAGAAACGTTGTCCATCACTGCTGGATGTTTTCCCTTCTCCCCATACCTGTGTAGTTTCTAATTTAGCTATAGCATTAACTACATCTGCCAGTGATGATTTAAAGTTTTCTTCATAGAAATACCAATCTGAAACATTTTTAATTTTATCATATGAAATACTATTAGTTAATTGTGCCATAGCATGAGGCCCAATATTACATCCATAGGCCATAATTGCTGAAATAACTGTACAAACATCTTCAACTAACCGTTTATTTACTTTTGTAGATGAAATAAAATATCTGCTATAACGGAGTTCATTATCAACTTCAATTAATAAATCCGGTAATTTTATAGTCCTCATTTTACTACTTAACCAGGTTTTAAGGGCTTCAAGTTTTTCTTCCTCTTCTGGTTCTAATTTTTCTGCAACATCTTTACTAAAACTCCATCCGTCTTTTTTCATTTTGACATAGATATTTGTTGGTAAAAATTTTAAAAATTTATCATAGGACTGATTTAATCTTTGTTTGAGATATTCTGCAACATCTCCTTTATTTTCTGGAAACCTTGCATTTATGAAGAATTCTCTTCTTTTTAATTTCCATTCATCATCAGAAATAAAAAAATCATCAAGTCTCACAAATCTTTTACTATGTTCTATCCAGATATTACCACGTTTAATTTCATCTCTTAAAACTGTAAGTAATGCACATTCATAACCTCTACGGTCAATTTGACCATTATATTTAATAAATGGTTTAAGCTTAGATGGCATAAAATCAAGTTCTGTATCATTAGGAATTTTATATTTTTTTGTGGAATTTAATTCTTTTAATAATTCAATCCCTTCGAGTAATGATTTTTTAGCACCTATTTCAATATTAAAAGAAATATTTTCTAAGAAACTTGGAGAATACTGACGTAAATAACTGAAACGATTTGTAAACAGAGGGAATACATCACTTTTTTTCCTGAGAGCCACTTTTCAGTCTCATTTACATATGCCTCAAGTTTAGCTGGAGGGATTGTATTAAAAATGGATGGACGTAATTCATCATTACACAATTCTTCATTTAGGAGAGCTTTACCTATGGTTTTAAAGAGTAATAAAGTTGTATTTAAATATTGACGCCTTTTTTTCAACTGACTTCCTAATTCAGTTTCTGCCCTTGTATAAGTATTAGTGATTAATTTATTGTGCATCTCTATAATATGGTCAACTGTATCACGATATGTTTCCCATAAAAAACAGGTCATAATGGTATATTTATGAGGTTGTTGAAATTCTTTGATCCTATAAGAACTTAATGTTCTGGCTTTTCTTGCTAATAATTTTTGAAAATTATTATTGATCCAAGAAATATCTATTTCTATTATACCTGTCTGTTTAATATAATTTATTTTATCGATTAATTTAAGGAGTGCCAGAGGAGTTGGATAACCTGGTGGTTCCTTTAATATTTGATAAGTTGAGATACGATTCTCTGTTATAACTAATAGTTCTTCTATCTTTTCTTTTATTTCAATAGGTAATTGATTAAAAAGCTTTGTAAATATATATTTTCTTGCAGCATCACGTTGTTCTCCTATTATTCTCCTTATAGCATAATTTGCGGGCAATATTATTTGGTTATTACGGAGAAATTCCTGAGCTTTTGCCATTAATGAAGACGTCTGTTCTAATCTACAGGATTCTTTATATAAAAATTCCTTTAATAAACTACTTTCTGTTTCTCCAAAACGCCTTAAATTCAGATAAACCCGTATTTTTTCTTGATGTTCTGCAATAGTTTGCCTTCTTTTACTATATTTATTGATTTCGTCTGAATTTATTCCTAATTCTGTTGCTGTAAAACATAATAAATCATCTATTATTTCTAAAGGGTCTTGCGTTGGAAAACAACCTGTTAAATAGACAAAAGCCATCTGATATGCAAAACCAAAACGATTATGATTACTACGAAATTGTTCTATAAAAGTTCGATCTTTTTCAGAAAAGGTAATACTTTCTGATATATTTTGTTTAGTAAAATACAAGTCTTTCATTTCATTATTTTTCCTTACGTTTTTTTATATATTCATAAAAAGTTCTTTCTTTAATATTTAACGTTTCACAGATATGTCGAACAGTATATTCCTTACTATCATACATTTTGAAAGCTGTTTCTAATTTTTTCCCTGTAAGAACCTTCCTTCTTCCTCCCTTCTTTCCTCTTATACGCGCAGCCATTAACCCTGCCAGAGTACGTTCTCTAATTATATCTCTTTCAAATTCTGCAAAAGCTGCAAAAATATGAAATATTAACCTTCCACTGGACTGACTTGTATCTATATTCTGATCTAAAAATATAACATTGACATTTTTATATGATAGATTATCTATTATTTCCAGAAGTTCACGTATATTTCGTGCTAATCTGTCCATTTTTGTACACACCAGGACATCATTCTCCCTTAACCAGCAAAGTAATTCTGTCAGTTCTGTTCTCTTCTGATGTCTGGTAGTAACTTTTTCAGAAATTATTTTTTCACACCCAGCTCTATGAAGATCATCAATTTGAGAATCTAAATTTTGTTCATATGTAGAAACCCTTGCATAACCTATTTTCATATTTTTATACCTTTCTTTAAAGACATATATTTATAATATGCAAAAACTCAATTTTAATATCAGCTATATGCAGTTTGTTTTTCGCATGAGTTTTTGCAGTTTAATAATGCTTATTTTACTATGATAAATCATAAATCATAAAAAATAAATACTGCAGAAAACGGTCGTTTTTTGCAGTATTATAATAAAAATTCTAAAAACAATTATTAAACTGAAAATGCTATATATTACAAGGGATTCCTATCAAACCGAACATTTTTACACGATTCTGCCTGGTACCCTTCGTAAGATAATTTTGTGGATTAAATTTTCCGTTATTACTCATTTCTTATTCCTCCTCATCGGCAGGGGCCAAAACCCCTGCCATTATTATTATTTTCCCATAATATGCTTCATTGATTTCTCTGCTCTGCTGGCTCTACCACCGGTTGATGTATTTCTGAATTTCTTCAGACTTTTTTCTGTTGTAATTCTTACT
>JACRPY010000009.1 GCA_016222945.1 Methanobacterium sp.
ACATCTTGAGCAGCATTTAAATCAGTGTTGCTACTGAAGTAAGCTCTGTAAATCAATAAAGCAGCTACAGCTATGACGATAACACCGCCAAACAATAAAATATATTCAGCTGCTCCCTGACCACCTTCATCTTTCAAAAAACTCATAGTAAAGCACCTCCATTTTATAAGTATAATTTTTTTATAAACGTCTTAATATATAAACATACACATAAATTGTAAACATATATATTAAATATAATGCCCGAGAGTACAATAAAATCATATTTTATGCATATTGCTAATTCTGTGATTACTATTACAAAATGTAAATCCATTTTCACAACAGTATTAGTTTTATATACCTCTTGTGTGCATATATTCACATATAAAATAAAATGTAGTGGGTAGATATGCCAAAAAATTATAGTTTAAGAGAACTTACCATAGAAATAATCAGAGAAAAGGAACTACCTAAAAAAAAGATCCTTGAACAGATTAGAAGAAAATCCGGTAAATCTATTTCAGATAAAACTCTAAATGAAATTTTAATGAGCCTCTTAAAAGAAAGAGAAATATATATTACTGGTTATGATTTTGATGTTTATAAAGGAATGAAACGAATACAATCCATAAAAGCAGAAGGGATTATATTTGGACTGATAAAAACTGATCCTCTGGAAATTGGGCTTCTTATTAATCAGTTGGAAAGTGATGATCCATCCCTGGTAAGAAATGCGCTTTATGAGCTAAAAATGATTTTTAAAAAGAAAGTTGATCAAATGAAGGGCCTCCTAACGCCAGAAATTAAAATGCAAGATACAGATGGAATTTTCAATAAAATGGTTTTTTATATTAAATCTCAATCCCCTGATCAAAAATTAGTATTGAAAAACAAATTAGCATGGAGTCTTAGTGACGAAGAGGAATCTGCTGAATTATTTGAACATTTTATAAATTATATTAAATCACAAAAATAAACAATAATTTTCGTTTATAGTTTTATATTAATGTATGCTTCCCCTTACACTGTTGACATCTTGTGCAGCATTAAAAGGGTTTGTAGACTTTATATAATTAGAATATATCAAAAGTGCAGCTACAGCTATAACTATGACACCACCAAACAATAAAATATATTCAGCTGCTCCCTGACCATATTCATCTTTTAAAAACATCATAATAAATTTCCTCAATTTAATTTTTACTGAAGTAATATAAATACATTACATTACAACGCAATAAACTGTTTATTAATATTTTATACGAATCCCATCATCCATTTAGCAAAATTGTTTTAAAAAAGGATTAAATATGGATAAATAATTATTTTAAAAAGTTTAAAGAGACATTAAGATATGAAAGTGCTTATGATGCCCTGCGGAATAGGTATGGGTCATATCTCCAGAGATATTGCCATTGCCCAAAAACTTCAGGAAAGGAATATTGAAATTGTTTTTGCAAGTTATGGCTCTGGATATGATATGTTAAAAGAGTACGGGAAATATGAAACTGTTAAATTACCTGAAATAAAATTTTATGGTGATGGCGGAGAATTAAACATGAAGTACACTGCCAAAAAATCAATTGATACTCCTTTTATTTTCCTTAAAAGCATATATCATGAATCAAAAATCATAAAAAAATATAAACCTGATGTTGTTGTGGCTGATTCTCATTATTCCATCCCCATAACTTGTAAAGTCTTAGGAGTACCGTGCATCCTGATAACAAACGAATTAACACTCAATTTTTCCGATTTTTATCCTGATGAAAAACCAATGGAATATCTTGAAAATGGGCTTAAAAGATTTATTATAGATGTTTCAAATCAGTGCAATGCCATTTTAATTCCAGATATTAAAAATTCAATAGAAATACCTCCAAAATTAAAGAACAAAACAACATTCATTGGCCCTATCCTTAAAAATAGCTCAAAAAATCTTTTAAGTAAAAAAGAACTGAGAAAAAAACATGGATTTAATAATTCTGAGAAAATAGTTCTTGTTACCGTAGGTGGAAGTGATTTTGGAAAGAATTTACTCCAATTGGTTTGCAAAACAGCAGATAAAATAGAAGCTTCTAAAATAATAATGATCACAGGGCCGAAAATAGAGTCTGATTTTATTCCCGATTCGAATAAAATAATAAAAAAGAAGTTTCAAAAAGATATTATGGAATGGATGAAACTTTCCGATATAGTAATAAGCCTTGCAGGTCATAATACTACTATGGAACTTGCTTGTCTTGGTATTCCCAGCATTCTCATACCTATTGCTAATCATCCAGAACAATTAAAAAATGCACTGAACATGGAAAAATATGGTATATCTAAAGTAATGAAACTAAATAAAATAAATTCTAAAGATTTTGCAAATGAAATAAATCGCATGTTAACTGATGATAATTTAAAAATGAAAACCAATAAAATTAAAAAAGAATTTGATAAATATGATGGAACAGAGATTGCAGCAGAGATCATTTCGAAACATGCAGCGCTTAAAGAGCAACATTTATAATGAATAAATAAATATATATCTTTTTGGAGGCATTAAATGATCAATTTACTTATTACAGCTTTTGGAGTGGTTTTAGTTATTGGAGGATTTTATGCTATGTCTTTTGGATTTCCAGGTCCTTCAGCTCCGCCAAATTTTTTATATTTCTTTATGGGATTATGCTCTTCAGTTTTAGGGGCAATACTTGTAATTTTCTTTGGAGGTAGAGTTAACTTTGAAGGGATGAAATTAAGATCCAAAGAAAAAAAAGTATCTAAAAAAGATAAAAAAGCTGTTAAACCTATTGTAAAACCTAAAGAAACCAAGCGGCCAGAAGTTCCTAAAAAAATCGAGCCGAAATTAGCTAAAAAACCTAAAGAAAAATCAGGCGTTAAAACTATATTATCTTCCAAAAAACCAGCAGAAAGTACTGGAGAAAAAGAAAGGAAACCGATAGTTCCCAAAAAAATCGAGCCTAAACGTGTGCCCTCAAAAACTATGAAAGAGGAAAAAACTCCGGAAATAGGTAAAAGAAAACCTATTACGGCTCAAAAGAAAGAAACTGCGGCTAAAATTAGTGAAAGTTCTCCAAAAGATAAAGCTGAAAAGAAAACGTCTAAATTCATGGGTAAAAAGGTGGAACCTGTGAAACCTACCAGCAAAACTGAAGAAGAATTTGTAAAAAACAGATTGAACAAGTTGAAAGAAAATTACATTAAAAATGCTCACGATATTGAAAATCTTATAGAAGAACGTCTTGATTCTTTCAAAGGAACCCTTGATCAAATTAAATCCGAATCAAAAGACCCTAGCATAATATGGTCCTTTGATGCGGGTGATGTACAGGAAACTATGAAAGAAACAATCTTAAAAGCAAATAAAAGGATATTAATGATGTATCCTTGGGTTAGGAATATAGATGTTGGTGTTCTTAAAAGATTTATGGAAACCAAAAGCAAAATGATCATACAAGAAGCAAGTTTGGATGATGATGCATCCGTTGAACTTATAAAACTTTTAATGGACAATAATGTGGAAATAAGAACTATGCCTAATGTCCACACTGTTGCAATTGTATCTGATGAAGATAATGGTTTAATAATATCCACAGATCCTATTTATGAGAGTTTTGAAGTGGGAGTTGTTTATAAAGACCAAAAATCCATTGAAGAAATTGAAAGAATGTTTGGAGAAGCATGGAATCTTTCAAAAGACATTGACTTAGAGATAAAAGAAGAATAATAATATTCTGGAGTTAAATTCATGGAAATAAAATGGTTTGGACACTCTGCATTTGAAATCATATCTGATGAAAATTTAAAAATATTAATAGACCCATTCATAAGCAATAATCCTGTTTGCCCGGTTAAAGTTGAAGAACTCGATGCAGACATAATATGTGTCACCCATGGACATGCAGATCACTTCGGGGACACAATGGAAATAGCAAACAGGACTGGTGCCCAAATAATAGGAAACCATGAGCATTCAGTATATCTTGCAAAACAGGGTTTTGAAGTAATGGGAATGAACATTGGTGGAACCATAAAAATTCATAATATACAAATAACAATGGTTAATTCAAATCATTCCTCCGATATGGACTTCATAGAAGAGATTGGCGCTGGAGGAAGCGCTTGTGGTTTCATAATTCAACTTGAAAGAGGCAGAAAAATATATCATTCAGGAGATACTGGCCTTTTTGGAGATATGAAGACTGTAATTAACGATATTTATAAACCCCAAATTGCATTAATCCCTATAGGAGATAGATATACCATGGGGCCATTTGAAGCTGCAATAGCCGCTGAATGGCTTGATCCAGAAATTATAATACCTATGCATTACAACACATTTCCTGTAATCAAACAGGACCCAGAAGAGTTTGCCCGCAGAGTTGAATCAATAAACAAAGAGATGAAGGTTGTTATCCTTGAACCTGGCCAATTATATAAAGAGTGATAAGATGCAGAGCATTTTCAGAAGATTTCTTAATAAACTACTTGGAAAAGAGAAAAAATTAAAAATAGGATTATATGGTCACCCTAATTCAGGGAAGACCACATTAGCTAATAGAATGACCAGTGATTGGATTGGAAAACCTCTTGGACTGGTATCGGAAATTCCTCATGAAACGAGGAAAGTTTACAGACAAGAACGCGTGAGTATTGACTACAATGGCGTTGAACTTGACTTTGATATAATAGATACGCCAGGAATAGCCACCAAAATAGATTACAAGAATTTCCTGCAGTACGGTTTATCAGAAGCAGAAGCAAAGGAAAGAGCTAAAGAAGCAACAAAAGGGATTATAGAAGCTATTAAATGGCTTGATGATGTTACAGGAGTTCTTCTAGTTGTAGATGCCACTAAAGACCCCCTTACACAGGCAAATATTACTATAATAGGTAATTTAGAGGCAAGAAAGATTCCATTTGTGATTGTTGCAAATAAAATAGATGTTCCTGAATCTTCACCAGAGAGAATATCTTCTGTATTCCCACAACATATGGTAGTACCTATTTCTGCATTGCACGGTGAAAATACTGAGGATCTTTATGACGCAATGGTTAAGAGGTTTCGATAATTAAAATAATTAATGATTTGATGGTTTAAATCAGAGGTTTTAAAATGAATGGCTTAAAAATGGATTTTCTATCTTCAGATGCTCTTCTATCTCACAGCAGCATAGAAAAAGTATCAATGATTGTAGATCGGGTGAAAGGAGGAGACTTAGTAGTTATAGAAGGAGGACTAAGTCCCGAAGAAGAAGCAGAACTCATAGAAACCACTATGAGGGAGATAGATATTGAAAATTTTGTTGGAATCGACATCTTCACTCTTGAAAAAGACCAAAAAACCTTTTTTGGGATGTCTTCAAAAAAAACTGTGGGTTTAACTATTATTGGGCCTGCAAATGTAATGAAAACTGTTAAGAAAAAGTCAAATTTTATTTCTATGATAGCAAATCTTGGTGATTCTGGTGCATCTCTGCATTAAATGCGGCGCTTTATTTAAAGGGAAACCAGAAGATATTCTAAAAGGATGCCCTGAATGCGGCAGCCACTTTTTTGAATATTACTGTGAATCTAAAGTAGAAGATAAAAAAGAGAAACCCCAAGGAGAGTCTATTGAAACAATTATGGTCCATGAACATGGCATATATGAAGTAGACCTTCCCACATTACTAGAAGATGATTCTATAATTGTTTCCGATGAAGAAGGCAAATATTTGATTGATATTAATTTTCTCCTAAAAAAAAAGATAAAAGAAAAGGATAATTTATAATTAAACTGTTTATTTTTCTTTATTCTGTTTATCGTCTTCTAAGACTTCTTTCATCAACTATATCGCATTTTCCAGAAGGCAGTATCCTGATCATGTCTTCTAAGCTAAAAATGCGTTCTTCATCAATTTTTCGAAGTATTTCCTTTGCTAAAGCTTCTTTTTTTGTGTAACCTGGTTTTATAATAATATATTTATCTGTATATTTTTTAACTGATTCTAAAGGTCCTGCCATCAATCTTTCACCTTCATAATCAACAATCCCTACTGCAATTAAAAGTGTAGCTGCCCTTATGTAATTTCTTGACCCTCTTATGATAAATGCACCTTTAGCTACAAATTCTCCTGATTCTGGAGTTTTTGAGACTTGATCTGGGTGAACCCAATACACATCCTGGGATCCAAATCCTTTTGTCCACGCACTGGAGAATGAAGCTGCAAAAGATGCAGCCTCATCGATAGTTGTTTCAGGAATTTCTTTACCTTCACTTTTTATTACAACAGATGGTGCTCCATGTATATCTGAGTGAAGATAGATATCACTGTTATCCATATGCTTTTTTACAACTATTTCATTGGTATTTGCATCTCTACCTCCAATAACCATAATTCCATCAGAAGATATAAACCATCGAAGCTTTTCAAACCATTTAAGTTCTTTTTTAACTCTTTTTTGGGGAAGAGTTATTTTTTCCATTTCTATTTCTTTTTTGCTTTTTGCTTTTTCAATTTCCTTTTTTGTTTTTTCTATAGCAATAGTAACTCCCTTTATTTTCCTTTTAGCTTTTTTAGCCTTTTCATAATAGACTTCAGCACTTTCAGGGATTTCCTTTGTGGAATCTACCAATATTACTGTTTTATCAACTTTTAATGTAAGATTTCCAAGCTTATCTAAGGATTCAATGATATTTGCATCTTCTAATCCGTCTTTTTTTGCTTGTTTAAGTTTAGAAGCTATTTCATTCCATGAATATTTTTCTCTGGCGTTTTTTATTATATCCAAAATATTTTGAACTGCAGCATAATTTGAATAAAGTAATTCCCCCTTCTTTTGGGATTCTTCAATGGTTCTTTCAAATTTTTGGAGGGTTTCTTCCTGTATTTTAAGTCTTTTTTCGAATTTTTTAACTTCAGCCCCCCAAATTCCATCATATTCCTTTTTTATGTCTGCTCTAACTTTACTACTAAAGAATTCATCTGCAGCCTCGTTATATGTTTCAAATGTCTCTTTTTTGTAGTTATTATACAGCTCAATATCCAGTGGCAGAACATCTTCCTTTCCATCTGATATTACCTGAGGATTAAATTTATATGTTCTAAGGGGTTTGAAAAGTTCATAAATAGCATTGTAAATTGAATCACACCTTTCATCTGTGACTTCCACAGCAGGTAAATCTTTCTGTATATTAGACCTCAAAATAATTTCTTCAGCGTATACACCGCCTAATCCACTTCTTGCAAGAGTTCTTATAATATCAGAATCGGAATTTTCAAATATTTCCTTAAGTTTATCTTTTTTTAATTCTAAGGGGTTTATTCCTCTTGTTGGAGGGTATTTATATTCTTCTTTAGATGATATTTTCCTATCGCTCCATAATTTACGTTTAAGAGGTAAGATAATCTTTCCTTCTTCATTTAGAAGAATTATGTTTCCTTTAGCAAATAGTTCTGCAACTAAAGTGAATTTCTCCTCTTTAGCTATGTGAAACTCTACAATCCTATCAAAGTTATATTGCCTAATATCTTCTACAGTTCCTCCTTTAATATATTTTCTAAGGAGCATTGGAAAGTTAGGAGGTATTTTAGGATTTGGTAATGGGTATTGGGTTGTGTGTATTCTTCTTCCTGCTTGAAATGCTACATCTACTCTTCCTTTACCCGATACATGGAATCTCAATATTACAGTATCTTTAGTTGGCTGAAACGCTTTATCAACCCTTGCACCTTTCAATAATTCCTTTAATTCATGACAAATAGCAAAAACATCTACATTAGACATATTTTTCATTTATAACACCTTAAAATCCCTCAAAAATCTTTGATTTTTGGGGCACGAATTTTTGATTCGTTAGCTTTGATTTAGGTTCAGGAAATGCTATCAAAATCTCTCAAAAATTCTATGAATTTTTTTTTTTGGAGCCCTCGAACATTATCATGTTCGGGGCATCGAAACTAAAGTTTCGATAGTGCAAAACTTTCAGTTTTGCTTACTTCGATTTTGATACAGCAAAATTCAAAGAATTTTGCATGATGCGCATTTCTTTCAACCTCAAAAATTGAAAATTTTTGTGGCCGCCGAACACTTGTGTTCGGGCCTACAAATCTTTCGATTTTGGCCAAGAAAAACCATGTTTTCTCCGGCCTTCGAAATCATGGATTTCGAAAGTTCAGAAACTTTAGTTTCCTCCAACCCTAAAAATCTTAAAAACATTTATTTCATTAGATTTAATCACAAAAATATTTTATTCAATATAAAACATTTATTAGATAACCCTACTAAAGTATATAACAAGCTAATTCTAATTATAAAATACTTTTTGTATATTTGTTAGAACATGAATTAAAAGTCATCGAATTATGAAATAGTGGAGCAGTTTGACATTAATTAAAGAAAATAGCTTCAAATTAATATATTATTTAATAAAAAAATACGGTGGAGGAAAAATTATGGATGTAGACGGTAAAGTAGCTGCAATTCATACAGTTGCTGCTGTAGCAGTAGGTTATATCTCTTTCAAGCTTACAAATGAAGCAATGGCCATTGTAATTGCAATAATTGTCCTTTATTTAATGGGTCAAGTTTCAGAAAGATTATTTGGAAAGGAAGAAGTTGGTGGCATGAAGGGATGGCTTTGGAGCGGAATAGTTCCCTTCTTTTTTATATGGCTCATGACATGGGTAATATTCATGAACCATCCATTATAAACTTCAAATTTAAATTTTTTTTTAATTTAATTCCTTTTTATTTATTCTATTTCTTTTAAATATTAGAATGCCCAGTAAAATAGCCATATAAACACGGAAAGTAATGCAGATATGATTATCAGCGGGGCAAATATCCTGCTTACTGCAACAACGGAGCTTATTGTTGTTACAAGCTCGGTAGCGTTTAAAGGACCAAGAGTTTTAATATCTTCAATTTTACTCATTTTACAGCCAACAGAAACTTCTTCTAAATCATTTAAAGCTATTTTAGTGCATTTTAAAATGGCATTTATCATTTCATCCTGTTTTCTGTGACCTACAGGATTATGACCTCCAGATAACGTATTTACATAATGTGTATCTGTAGTCATTACTTCCGCTTGATCTACACCTAATTCCATGACTTTATCTAATATTTTCTCTCTAAACCCTTTGAACATGTTATTTGAATCCAAAAGAATGTAAGCTGTTTTTTGGGAAGTATTATCAGAATCATATGCCTCTAAAACCATGATTTTTAATCCACTTAACCCTATACCATCTTCTTTTGAAAAATCAGTTAAGGGATCACTTGCACATCCTATTCTAATTTTGTTTTCACTTTCAAGATTTTGAATTTTCTCAACTGCACCCATAAGCTCGAAAACTTCCTTATTACCTGGTAAAATCCTTCCACCTTCTCCTTTAAAGCTGTTGTGGCAGTCTACAAGAATAACATTTTCAACATCACATGATGCCTTTGCAAGATTCGTAACGGCAAGGCCAATTCCAAAATCAATATCATCAAATCCTTTTGGGGAGAATGTGGCAAGCATTAATAAATTCTTATCAAAATACTGTGCACCTATCTTCGCACGTTCATTTTCAACTCTAAAAAATTTACTGACATTATCAAAGTAATCCATATCCTTTAAAGCATCTTTAACAACTTTTTCTATCTTATTTATTTCTTTATAAGAAACTGGATTAAAATCATGTGTTGAGGGTCCATGGGAAACCATGGTGAACGCATCAAACTTATTAGCAAGAATTGTAGGCATATTTCCGCCACCAATATTTCCAATTGGGCCTGGATGAACACAGGGAGCTAAGAAAATTGCTTTAACACCATTTTTACCTTTAAAACTTAATATTCCTATTAATGTATCAATAGGTTCTCCCATATCATCAAAAACCTTTTCCATAGCACGAGAACCTTCTGTAAGATGGGCTAATGTGAGACTTAGAAGCTCTAAACCTCCAACCCCTAAATTTCTCCTCATAGGCGATTCCATAACTGCTACAAGGGAGTAAACCGCAGCCATAAGTATTAATGATGCTATTATAATCTTTATAAGAATGGCTATTATACTGAAACTACCAATATTGGTTGTTATATTAGTTAAAGAGACTATAACTATCACCATGCTGACAATAAGAACAGGTTGAATCGCAGCTACGCTAATAGATTTCAAAAGACTAATATTAGATGTTCCCCATAACACAATAATTCGAAAAGCAAATACAATAGCAATACCAAATATTAATGCATCAAGTGTGTAATTATAATTATAAGCAGAAAAAGCTGATGCAAGACTACCTAATACGTAAATTAGCCCCACTAACATCATGGCGAAAAGAGACACAAACATGGATTGTTTCATTTTCATGTGTCTGCCCTTAAATGAGTTTATAATGGGTTGGGTTAATCCTCCACTCATTATTGATGTGAATCCAAAAATCAAAAACCCAGTGGCACCTCCGTAGATTACACTATATAATATAGAACTTTGTGCTGCAGGCTCCATTAATGAAACAATGCATCCTATAATGAAACTCAAGAATATAATACTTAAAAGAGAAATTCTGGTTGTTGGTAGTGTCATGATATATTTAGTAAGACTTACAATTTTTTCACTGGACATAAATTAAACCTCTGATAATCACTTATTTTTATCGCCAAGATAATAAATAGCTATTATACTTATTTAATAATAACGTTATGGAATAAATAACAATCATTAAATAACAATATTTAAAATTATTTCAAAAGAATATAAAGAAAAATAGAATATATTTAGATATAGGTGAGTAAATGGACATAAAACTTAAAACACCCCTTTCAAAAGAAGATACTAAAAAATTAAGTGTTGGAGATATTGTATATCTATCTGGAATTATTTATACTGCAAGAGACCGAGCTCATCAAAGAATTTTAGAGGACGGTTCACCAGTAAACCTCAAAGGGGCTGTTATTTTCCATGCAGGCCCTATTATTAAAATATCACCATCAAATGAAGATGAATACAAAATGGTTGCAGTGGGACCTACAACAAGCACTCGAATGAATCCTTACCAGCCAGATGTTCTTAAATTAGGAGTAAATGCCATAATTGGGAAAGGTGGTATGGACAGCAAAACTGAAGAAGCTTTAATTGAAAACAACGCAGTATATCTTGCTGCAGTAGGTGGATGCGCAGCATTATATGTTAAATCAATATTAGAAGTTAAAAGTGTTAATTGGATTGATTTAGGTGTTCCCGAAGCAATATGGAAGCTTGAAGTTAAAGATTTTGGCCCCCTTGTTGTAGCAATGGATTCTAATGGCAGAAATCTTTACAAAGAAGTCCAAAATAAAATTGAAGCCAATATTAATTAATATTTATTTTTAAGGATTATATGACAAATAAAGAATATTTACTCCAGGGATTTATAGATACACACATCCACACAGCCCCAGATATTAAGCCAAGAATTTTAAATGATATAGATGCAGCTTTAGAAGCAAAAAAAGAGCGAATGCAAGCTATTGTCATTAAATCTCATGTGGAATCCACTGCAGGAAGAGCAAATATTGCAGAAGCAGTATCAGGGTTTAAAGTGATTGGAGGTATCTGTTTAAATTCAAGTGTTGGAGGATTAAATTCAGAAGCTGTTAAGGTCACCGCCAGGCTTGGAGGTAAAATTGTGTGGTTTCCAACAATTTCTGCCCCTAAAATCCATATAAATTATGAAAATACAGAAGATATTCTCAATATAATTGCAGAAAATGATTTAGTTTTAGCATCAGGCCATTTAAAACCAGCTGATATATTTAAACTTCTTGATTATGCAAAGAGTGCAGGAATTAAAAAAATAGTCATAAATCATCCTTTAACAGGTGTTGTTGGTGCAAATATTGATGAACAAAAAGAAATAGCCAAATATACTTATCTTGAACACTGCTTTGTCGCGTGTATGGAAAAGCATGATAATTTAGATCCACAGTTAATTGCCGATGCAATAACTGAAATTGGACCTGAAAGGTGTATAATGGCCACTGATTTTGGTCAAGTGCATAATCAAAGACCAGTAGATGGAATAAAAATGTTTGTAAATTCCATGTTGAAATATGGCATTAAAAAAAGAGATATAAACAAAATGTGTATTGAAAATCCTTTTAAATTATTTTTAGAATAAAAATAGTGTTCAAATATTAAAAATAAAAAAAATATGGGATATATTTAATCAATATCCTCAAATCTTCCTTCTAATTTCTCCATAACACCAGGTAATGAAGTGTATTCCATTTCATCAGCTGGAAGCCTGTGTGGTTCGAAAGGACCATGTCTTCTCATGTATTCTGCAACTTCTGATGCAAGTTCTCTTGATCTGTCATATGCAGGATCGTCGAACATGTCTGCCGGGCCTACTAATTTACAATCCGCTATTTGGAATCCAAGAGCCATTACTCGTGGAGGTCCGTCAAATCGTACAGGGTATGCGTTTTTCTGTGCTACAGGCATTAATGGGCCGTTGTGGGAACCTCTCATCCATCCACCTACTAAATGAGGGAATGCAAATGGTTCTACGACTTCTCCAGCAGCAGGGAATCCAGACTGTGACCTTACTATTGCAACAGGGTCGTCTTTTCCAACATATTGTCCAGCCAGTAAATTTAATCTTTCTGTGCTTATAGAAGCTGCTATTTCACCGTCATCTTTTCTAGTAACCCTTTTTATAACATATCTACTTATTGATCCTAAAAGAGCCAGTGCGTCATACATTTCTTCAGGGCAGCTCATTTTAACTTTTCTGTGTTCCATAACATCGAATATTTCAAATTCAAAACCGTTATGCAGGGATGGGTCTATTACAAGTCCTGCTGTAGTAAACGGGTCTGCAAACATTTTAAAAATAGGCATGTTAAATGCACCTGGTTCTGTTTTATCACAACAGAATATAACTACAGGGTCACTTGGTCTTTCTTTAAATTCCATTTCTGCAGCACCAGGCCCCATTCCCCTAATATTTCCTGAAAATGTGTCTGAGAGAAGGTCTTGACCTGCACCATAAAGTTTCAGTTCTTTTGCAATTGCAGTGGCTTCTGTAAATGCGTTAAATGCTAATCCATGGATTTCTTCGTTTTCTTCGCCCTGTCTGTGAGTCATTATAAGTTCTGTGTCGTCACCACAATTGGTGACATAAAAGTCTTCAAGGAGTCCTTCTTCCTTAGCTTTTCCTAATATTTCCTCACACTTTGCCAGTAAGGCCGGATGAGCTAAACCATGTCCTGCTATACTTCCAACGTCTGCTTTAATTACACTAATAGTTGTTTTCATTTAAAAAACACCTCCGTTATCATAAGAATTTTAAACGAGTATAAAATTTGATTAAAGGCGGCTTTGGTTTGTCATTTTTGAATAATTTTAATTCCAAAATGACTTAAAAACAATAACGTACGTTATATCACCCTTAATCCTATAGAAAGTATGATGTTGTAACAATATAAAACTTACGATGACAACATCCACTCTTAAAATAAAATTTGCACAATTCACTTTTAAACATGAAAAATAGATAATTTATTTCATATATAAAGCCCTAAACAATTATTTTCTTTCTATTTTGTTTCTAACTTCGCGGGCCATTTCCATTGTGGATGCATTTCCACCAAGGTCCTTAGTTACAATTTTATTTTCGCTTAAAACTTCTATCAAAGCATTTTCGAGAGTACAGGCTGCATCATGCTCTTCAAGGTAATCCAACATTAAAACTACAGACAAAATCATAGCAGAAGGATTTGATATACCTTTACCTGCAATATCTGGCCCTGATCCATGTACTGGCTCGAATAAAGCACTATTTTCTCCTATGTTTGCTGAGGGCATTAGTCCTAGTCCCCCTACGAGTCCTGCGCCTTCATCTGAGAGTATATCGCCGAATAAGTTTGTGGTTACGATTACATCGAACATATGAGGGTTAGTGATGAAAAACATGGCTGTAGCATCCACATAACGATCATCAGTCCCAATATCACTGTAATCTCCCGCTACATCATAAAAAATATCTCTAAAAAGCCCATCAGTCTTTTTAAGCACATTAGCCTTATGAACAGCAGTAACCTTACCTCTACCAGTCTTCTTAGCATAATCAAAAGCAAACTTACAAATCCTCTCACTCGCTTTCCGAGTTATAACCCTTAAAGCAGTAGCCCCATCTTCAGTTTCTTCCTCAATACCAATATAAAGCCCCTCAGTATTCTCCCTCACAATAACAAAATCCAAATCATCATGAAGACTCTTAGTACCAGGATAAGACTTAACCTGCCTCAAATTAACATAAAGATCCAACTCCTGCCTTAAAGTTATAATTGCACTTTTTTGGCCAGGAACAGTTGTTACAGCACCGAAAAGTGTTGCATCTGCATTTTTTGCTAGTTTAATTGTCTCTTCAGGTATTGTTGTTCCTGTTTTCTGAAAACATTCATTTCCTGCAAGTGCCACATTATAATTAAATTGGATGTCTAACGCACCTAAAACATGAATCGCTGCTTCCATAACTTCTTTTCCAATGCCATCCCCATGAATCACTGTTATATTATACATTTATACACCCATATATCCCCAATATTTATTATTTTTTATATTCCTACTATGAAACTATTTTTTAACTGAATATTGATGTAATTTATCCGAAGAAATTAAAATAAATTTTCATATTGATATTAGGCAAATATTTTTTAAATTAAGATTAATTATAATAATAATTAAAATACAAATATTTAAAAAACCAGCGTAAATTAAAATTTTTCATTAAATACGTTTAAAGTGGTAAAATAACTTTTGTGTGATAAATATGTGGGATATATTCCAATCCATCGGATCATTTGACAGATTGAAGGGCAAAGGTTCATTCAAACATTATAAAAAAAAATTAAAAGAATATCAAGAAAATGAAGCAGATGTTCTAATTGATATGGGTGTATATCGCTTAGAAGAAGAAAGATTTGAAGAATCAATCGAATTTTTTAATAATGCCTTGCAAATTTACCATAAGCTTAATGAAATGGACGGTGAAGCATTTGTACTCGATTTAATGGGTGATGTATTCCTTAGCATGAGACAAATAGACAAAGCTATAGAAAAATACATAAAATCATTCCAAATATATGCTGAAATTAAATCTCCACTAAAAGATGAGTTATTTGATAAAATAAAAGAAGCTGAAGATATACGGGATGCCATCAAGATTGCAGAAAAACCTGACGAAGTTAAAGAATCTTTAAAATCTCCAGTATCTGAGGATAGCTCAGAATATGAGATTGTTGCAGAAAGTAACCTTGATGAGTATCTTGCTGAAGAAGAAGAACAGGAGTGCATCCTTAATTACAAAAAAATATCACCAAAATTAGATAAAATAATGAAAATAGTTAAAAAGAAATATAAAGTTGATTGTAGCGAAAACGAATATAAAACCGGTTATCTTAGAAAATCTATTGTTGATGCCCATAAAAATGGAGAACATGAAAAAGAGATGGTAATGCTTTTAATAATGGGACGTTTTCTTTTAGATGAAGAAAAAAATTACAGTGCATTGAATAATTTTAAAGATGCATTCGAATTGTCTTATGAAATAGAAGATAAAAAAGTAGAAGCATTCTCTCTTCTATTACTCGGAACAGTTTATTACATATTAGGAAACGAAGATAAGATATATAATCTATTTAAAAGGTCCGTTGAAATATTTAACGAGTTGAATGATAAAAAAGGAGAATCAATTGCAAAGGATCTTATAAATACATTGTACAGTGAGGACATATGCTTGTGATGAATTAATCACACCATCTCCACTTTATTATATCTTCTTTAATAATTCTTCATGAACAATCTATCTTAATCAACCCATAAATCTGTATTAAACTAATTTAAACAGATATTATCCATTTATTTTCATTATTTTTACATGAACTGCAAAAACAGTGATTATGCCAAACTTCAACAAATTAGCATTCATTCAATTCCATCATTCCATTAAATATATGCAACATGACGAACAAATAATAGTTTTAAGAGATTTATTTAAATACAAAAATTAAAATATCAAATTTAAATAATGAACTAAATGTTCCTAAAACATGGAATAAAGAATATAAAGTGGAGCTGTAGAAAATGGAAAGAGAAGAGAATATTAAAAGATTAATCCAAAATTTAGAAGATGATGATGAATATGTTCAACTTCAAATATCAGAACTTCTAGAAGAAATTGGAGAACCTGCAGTTGAAGACTTAATTCAAGCTTTAGATAATAAAAATAGTAATGTCCGGAAAATATCCGCACTTACTCTTGGAAAAATTGGAGATCCTCGTGCAATCAAACCATTGCTTAAAACTATGGATGATAGCAATAAATGGGTTAGAAGACATGCATCAGGGGCTCTTGGAAATATGGGAGAATCTGCAGTTGAACCACTGGTTAATTCTTTAAAAAATGATAATTGGCGTGTTCGAGGAGGCAGTGCATGGGCTCTTGGAAAAATTAAAAGTAAAGATGCTACAGATCCTCTTATAAATGTTCTTGATGATGATAGCGGTTTTGTTAGAAGTGGAGCAGCATGGGCTCTCGGAGAATTAGGAGACAAAAAAGCAATTGAACCATTAAACAAATGTACTAATGATAAAAGCGGTTTTGTACAGAAAGTGGCAAAAGCATCTTTAACAAAGCTGCAATAGTTGAATTTTTAACAAAACACCATACATCACTTAAGTTCCAATAAAATTAAGCATGAAATTAACCTTTTAAACTCTAAAAAAAATGCAAATTAACGATTAGCCAAAAATTAAAGAATATCTTTTTATTCAGTTATTTGTGGAGATAATAATTACTTTTAATAATTACAACAACATAAATAACTCCCTATAAAATTAAAAGATAATGAATTCTATACTGTGAATTAATTTAAATTAGGCATGAAGGTGTAAATATTGAAAGTTAGTATAATTGGTGCAACAGGACGAGTAGGTAGAGCAGCAGCTTTCTGTCTTGCTGAGGAAAATTCCGTAGGTAAATTAGTGCTTTTTGCAAGAGAAGAAAGTCTTTGTAAAATAGAAGGTGAATCTCTTGATATTTATGATGCATTAGCTGCAAAAGGAATATATGTATCTATAAAAACAACATGTGACCTTAAAGACATTGAAGATTCAAATGTGGTTGTTTTAAGTGCAGGAATTTCAAGGAAAGCTGGAGAAGAAAGAGAAGATCTTGGAGTTCAAAATGCAAAGATAGTGGCAGAATACGCAAAAAAAGTGGCAGAAATTGCTCCAGATGCAATAATTCTGGTTATAACTAACCCTGTAGATGTTATGACCTATGTGGCATTGAAAGCTTCTGGATTTAAAAAGAATAAAGTATTTGGACTTGGAAATCACCTTGATTCTTTGAGATTCAAAACATATATTGCAAAACACTTCCACGTGCATGTAAGTGAAATTCACACCAGAATAGTAGGTCAACACGGCCCACAAATGGTTCCCCTCATAAGTTCAACATCAATTGGAGGTATTCCCATTGAATATTACTCTGCATGGGATTATTTTACTGGTTATGAACCTTTCGATATTAAAAAAACCATTGAAAAAGTTAAAAACGCAGGAAGCAATATTATAGGTAAAAAGGGTGCAACAGAGTATGGACCGGCATTTGCAATTTCAAACATTGTAACTACCATTTTAAATAATGAAAATAAAATATTGACAGTTAGTGCCTATCTGGACAGAGATATAGAAGGTATAGAAGATGTTTGTCTTGGAGTACCTGTTAAACTTGGAATAGATGGCATAAAAGGAATATTACCCATAAAAATGAGCGAATCTGAGCGTGAAAGCTTTTTAAAAGCAGCTGAAATAGTTAAAAAAGATACAGATAAACTAATGAAAGTTTTAAAATAGGCTGATAATTAAATAATATTATTTTTATATATTGCCTTTTCAATGTCCTTTAAAAATAGAAATAAGGTTAAATGATTATTTAACCTAATAACTTAAAGCAGTTGAACATGTCCCATTAGGTGTAGGTTGTGTCTTATTAATCACAGTAGTTGTATTTTTTTTAGTTGTAGTGCTTGTTTTATTCTTAGTTTTTGTTGTTTTCGTTATATCTGAATTCAATCCCGAATCATTGGTTGTATTATTGGATAAAATAATAGGTAAACTCTCAGAATTTTGAGATCCAAAAATGTAGCCAATAACGCCGGCAATTATAACTATAATTACCATTAGTCCTATTGTTAATTTGTCCATAATTTCACTCCTTCAATTTAGTGGATCTTATTGGATCTTTGTTAAATTGATATAACTTTGACTTTTAGTTTATAGCATATATACCTTGTTGAAAAAAAGACAATCTTTTTATATATCAAATAACATGCAAGTAAACAGAAAAAGTTTATATAAGTGTTCAGTTATATCATAGGATACAACTAAAATTTTGAACAATGTATAACAAATAACCCTATAGAAATTCATCTTTTAAAAGAAACGTGTTCTCGGAAATAAATTTCCGGTAAATTTATATAATATTTATTTTCAAATATTATCAGCTTACAAAATTTAGATAAGAATCACGATAACAGAGGAAACAATATGACCAATATCGGAATTTTAAATTTACAGGGAGACGTTTTAGAACATTTTGAAATAACAAAAAAGGCATTAGAAGATATGGACGCTAAAGCTGATGTTTTTAAAGTAAAAACAACTGAAAACCTTTCAAAATGTGACGGGATAATAATTTCAGGTGGCGAAAGTACTGTTATCGGCAAATTAATGGAAAAAACAGGCATTAAAGACATGTTAATAAGTCAAAATATACCTGTACTTGGAACATGCGCAGGAATGGTTCTTCTTGCAAAAAAAACCGATTACAAACAGCCTTTACTTGGATTAATCGATATGGAAGTTAAAAGAAACGCTTTTGGCCGACAAAAAGTCTCATTTGAAGATGAAGTCGAAATTTTTGGTGGGAAATTCAAAGGTGTTTTTATAAGGGCTCCTTACATCGAAAAAGTAGGGGAAAATGTAGATATACTCTCAGAATATAATGAAAAAATTATTGCAGTAAAAAGTGGGAAGTTTATTGCCACAGCTTTTCATCCAGAGCTTACAGGTGATACAAAAATCCACAAATACTTCATAAAGGAGGTATTAAAGTGTGCGGAATAGCAGGAGTAGTATTTAAAGACAAAAAACTTCATCCAGTAGGTGACATCATGACCAGAATGCTTGATGCTCTACAACACAGAGGACCCGATTCTGCAGGTTTCTCCATTTATGGAGGCCTGGGTTTAGCAGAACACGAATATTTATTGAACATTGAAGTAAAAGAAAAAAAAGGACTTTTAAACATTGTAAAAGAAACTGTAAATGCAACTACATCAATTAAATCAGAAGAAATAATTCCATCAGTAGAAAATTACAATATATTCAGATGTAAAATATCTTTAAATTCATTTGAAGAACTTAAACCATTAATTATGGATATTGACAAATTAGATGACGTAATAGTACTTAATGGAAGCCATTCTTTTGAAATGATTAAAGATGTAGGATTAGTAAAAGAAATTGCAGATAGATATGACACTTATTCAAAAATGGGAACACATGCAATTGGTCATACCCGATTCTCAACAGAAAGTATAGTTGACCGTTATCATGCACATCCATTCCAAAGTTATATCACTCCCGACATAACTGTAGTTCACAATGGACAAATTACAAATTACTGGAAAATAAGAGACCCATTAGAAAGAAAAGGACATATTTTCGAGACAAATAACGATACAGAATGTATAGTGCATTACATAGCTGATAAACTCCATGAAGGCTATAAATTAGAAGAGGCCCTCGAGCAATCAGTTAAAGACATGGACGGGCCATTTTCATATATTGTAGGGACACCAAATGGTGTTGGAATAGCAAAAGACCAGTTAGGACTTAGACCTGGTGTTCTTGCAGAAAATGATGATGTATTTGCCATAGCTTCTGAAGAGGTTTCTCTTAGAGCAGTAATGGACACACATGATATAGATCAAATATCGCCAGGAGAATCAAGGGCATATACAATTTAAAATAGGTGGTTTCATGAGGGAAATAAAAATTGATGCTAATTCAATGGTTCCAAGGGATTTAAACCGCGCCGTAAAACAAGCTGCAAAAGAAAATGACAAGATCATTATAAAAAACCCAAATGCAATGCATTACATGGTTGCAGGACTTACAGATGATGCTGAAATAGTAATTGATGGTTCTGCTGGTTACTTTGCAGGAACAATGATAGATGGTGCCAAAATACATATAACTGGAAATGCAGGATGGTTTCCAGCAGATAATATGACTGAAGGAGAAGTTATAATAGATGGAGCAGCCGGAGACGGGGTTGGACAAGGAATATATGGTGGTACAGTCGTAGTTAGAAGAAATGTTGGATCCAGAACTGGAGAAATAATGAAAAACGGCACCATCATAATTGGTGGTAACTCTGGATTTATGAGCGGCCTTTTCATGATGGGCGGGCGCATAATCATTCTTGGAGATATTTCAGATGACGCTGGCGAATCAATTATACGAGGAGCCATATACGTACTTGGAGAGATAAAAAGCCTTGGAAAAAACGCTAAAGTAAAAGAAATTGATGATGAAGATAAAAAAGAACTAAAAGAACTCTTACCTGCTTACGGATTCAAACTGGATGACGAAAAATATAATAAGTTCAGAAAAATAGTTCCAAGAAGCAAAAGACCTTTCTATGGTAAAGAATCAGAGGAAGGATAAGGGGGAAGATATTATTCAAGCTAATAACCAACAAAAAATAGCAATGGTTGGAACACCATGCCAAATTCTTGCAGCAACCAAAATGGATAAATTTTTGGATGAAGAATTCCCGGTAGATATTAAAATAGGGCTTTTCTGCATGGAAAACTTCTCTTACTCTTACATGAAAGAAATGCTCAAAGATTATGATGTGGATATGGAAAATATCACAGAATGTAGAATAGAAAAGGGTAATCTCTGGATTTATTTATCAGATGAAAAAGTTGTTAAAATTCCTCTAAATAAAGCAAAAAAATGCATGCGTAAAAACTGTAAAATCTGCATGGATTTCACTTCAGAACAATCTGACGTTTCAGTAGGTTCAGTAGGTTCTCCTGAAGGATGGTCTACAATTATCATAAGAACAGAAAAAGGGCTTAAACTAATTGAAGCCGCAGCAAAAGATAATTATATAGAAACAAAAACTATGGAAGAATCAGGGCTTAAACTAATGGAAAAACTTGCAAATGAGAAAAAAAGGGAAAATAAATTAGAAATCAATGCAAGGGAAACAGTAGCAAGGCCTGTGATATACAGAAGACAGATATCTGGAGAAGAATTCATAAATGAAGTTTCAGATTGTCAATTTGAAGATTTAAGAGGAGATATAATCGACATCGGTGCATGTGTTCTTTGTGGAGCATGTGTCTACGCCTGTCCTGAAGAAATAGTGGAAATAAGAGATAGAAAGCCACAAATTAAAGGTAAATGTCCAGATGGATGCAATAAATGTTATGTTGCATGTCCCAGAACCTACGTTCCAGATGAAATATTGAGCAATGAATTAGATAAAGAACCATTTGGAAAATACATAAAAATATTATCTGCAAAAGCTCCCATGGTAGAGGGTCAAGACGGAGGAGTTGCAACAGCACTTCTAACCTATGCATTATCCAATAAATTAGTGGACAATGCAATAGTTGTTGATAAAAGCAGTGCTGATCCATGGAAACCAGAAGCAAAGATTACAGACAACGTTGCAGAAGTGCTAAAGGCTTCCGGAACAAAATACGCAGCATGTCCAATTTTTAAACCACTTAAAGAAGTTAAAGGGGGAAGCTAAATTGCCATTTAAAATTGAAAAAAACAATGAACTTTGCAAAAGAAACTTTGATAGGCCTGGTTGCTGCTGGTATATGTGCGACAATCGAGATGAAGAACTCTGTAAAAACTGCTACTCATGCTATAACAACTGCCCTCATGACGTTTATGAAATAATTGATGATGAAACTTATCCTATACATCATGAAAACTGTGTTGGATGCAGGATATGTGAAGAAATGTGTCCAAACAATGCAATAGAAGTAAATGCAGTTCCAGAAGACCACAGAAATGTATGGTCATTTACAGACCTGGTTGAAATTAAAAGAAAATCAAATGAAGGCAGTTATAAAGTAAGGGGCTGTGGAGCAACAAGAACCATTCCTACATTTGATGATCTGGTAATTGTTCCCGCACAAGTCTCAAGACCCCCTATTGACAAATACAGGGAGCCCTGTAACACAAAAATAACTCTTGGAGCAAGATATGCAGAAAATCCGCTTGAAATTGACACCCCCATAATGATTGCTGCAATGTCATTTGGTGCATTAAGTAAAGAAGCAAAAATAGCCCTTGCTATGGGTGCAACACTTGCTGGAACCGCTACAAACACTGGTGAAGGTGGAATGCTTCCAGAAGAACGGAAATACGCTAAAAAACTTATAGCACAATATGCTTCAGGAAGATTTGGAGTATCTGCAGATTATTTAAATAACTCAGAAGCTGTGGAAATCAAAATAGGTCAAGGTGCAAAGTCGGGAATGGGAGGACACCTTTTAGGTGAAAAAGTTACAGCAGAAGTCTCCAAAATCAGGAAAATTCCTGAAGGAACAGACGCTTTAAGCCCAGCAAGACACATGGACATTGTAGGGCCTGAAGATTTAAGCATGAAAATCGACCAGCTAAGGGAAATAACCAACTGGAAAGTTCCAATTATCGTTAAATTCACCTCAGGTAGAGTAAGTGACGATGTAAAGATTGCAGCAAAAGCAGGTGCAGACATAATCGTTGTAGATGGAATGCAGGGCGGAACTGGTGCAGGTCCAGATATAGTTACAGAGCACTCCGGTGTACCAACAATAGCAGCAATTGTAGAGGCTGACGAGGCCTTAAAACATGTGAATTTACGTGAAGAAGTGAGCCTTGTAGCTGGTGGAGGTATTAGAAACGGGGCTGATGTAGCAAAAGCACTTGCTTTAGGTGCTGATGCAACATATATAGCGACATCTGCTTTAGTTTCAATTGGATGCAGAGTTTGTCAGATGTGTTATACTGGAACATGTAGAAAGGGAATTGCAACTCAAGATCCAAAGCTCAGGAAACGTTTAGATTATCTTGAAGGCGGTAAAAAAGTTGCAAGATACATAGAAGCTATGACTGAAGAAGCTTGTATGCTTACACAACAAGCAGGAAATACTGACGTCTTTAAACTTGAAAAAGATGATTTAAGAGCATTAACTGTTGAATCATCTCTTTTAACTGGTGTTAAAATGGCCGGTTTAGAATCTCCTGTTAAATATTAATGGGAATCTTCATTTTTTTTATTTTTTAATATTTTTTTAAACTAATTGTTATTTTGTAAATTAATTTGTTACTAATTTTAATAAGTTAAAATTTTTTTTTTGGATTAAATGATTCATTCACCAAAAAGATTATATACAATATTTTACCACAAATAGTACAACGGAAATATGTTTCCTACATCCCTTTTCCTTTTATAAATTTTTTATGGTTAAGGGTTCAACCAAACAGTTTATGACAATTTAATGTCTAAAACAAGCAAAAATATTAATAAAATCAATAATTAAATAATAAAATGGAGGAATAAAATTTATGGATCCTATTCTTAACTCTGGTGATACAGCATGGATGCTAATATCAACCGCTCTTGTTATTTTAATGACTATTCCCGGTGTAGCTCTATTTTATGGAGGTCTTATTAGAAGAGAAAATGTATTAAACACCATGTTCCTATCATTTGTTACCTTTGCAATCGTTAGTGTTCTCTGGTTTGTATATGGTTACGATCTTGCATTTGGAACAGATATATGGGGAATATTAGGAAGTCTTACCAATCCATTCTTTGGAGGGGTTTTAGAAACAAAAACATTATCCACATATGCATCTACAATACCAACGGGACTTTATGCAATATTCCAGATGACTTTTGCAGCTATTACAGTAGCACTTATATCTGGAGCAGTAGTTGAAAGAATGAAGTTTTCTGCATGGCTTGCGTTTGTACCGGTGTGGTTTACTCTTGTTTATGTACCTGTAGCTCACTGGATGTGGGGTGGCGGCTGGCTCGCTAAATTAGGTGCATTGGACTTTGCAGGAGGTATTGTTGTACATTTAACAAGCGGTATCGCTGCACTGGCTCTTGTATTGCTTCTTGGGGTTAGAAAAGATGCAAAATTACTCCCTCACCACTTAGGATATTCAATAATGGGTGCGGGACTTTTATGGTTTGGTTGGTTTGGATTTAATGCAGGATCTGCAGGATCTGCAGGCAATTTGGCCGTTTCTGCAATGATTGTTACCAATGTATCTGCAGCAGTTGGTATGCTTGCTTGGATGCTTATGGATAAAATTAAAACAGGTAAACCAACCATGCTCGGAGCATTATCCGGTGCAATAGCAGGTTTAGCTTCAATAACTCCTGCAGCAGGATATGTAAACATCACAGCAGCCATAATCATTGGATTTGTTGCTTCAATACTTGCATACACTGCAGTTTCATGGCTTAAACCTCGTCTTGGGTATGATGATGCGCTTGATGTATTTGGGATTCATGGAGTTTGTGGTATTACAGGGGCAATTGCAATCGGTATATTTGCAAGTCCTCTTATAAACAGTGCCACCACTGGAGGCATTCTATTTGGAAACTTCCATTTAATTGGAGTACAGTTATTAGCAATTATAGTTGTTGGAATTTACGCATTTATAATGACATTTGTTATTGCTAAAATCATAGACAAAATAATTGGCCTTAGAGTTGATGAAAAACACGAAATACAGGGTCTTGACATTAACCAACATGAGGAATCCGGTTACAGATTATCTTAGACATATATAAATGAACATATAGTGTAATCTAATTAAAGAAATTATGAAATGGATGTGAACAAATGAAAAAGATAATCGCTATCATAAGGCCAGACAAATTCGAGATGGTTAAAAATGCCCTTGAAGAAATTGGCTGCCATGGAATGACAGTAAAGGATGTTAAAGGGCGTGGAAGACAATTAGGCATTACAGAAAATTATAGGGGCCGTGATTACCGAATAGACCTTCTTCCAAAGACAGAACTTGAAATAGTCACCAACGAAGCTAATGTAGAAAATATAATACAAACTATTGTAAAAACAGCAAAAACTGGAGATATTGGAGACGGAAAAATCTTTATATCACCAGTAGAAGACGTTGTACGGATACGAACCGGCGAAAGAGGAGAAAACGCAATTTAACTCTCCAATTTATTTTTTTTTAAATATACATTTCTTAAGTGTAATATTTATTTTCCATTATTTTGACTGATTTTAATTTCATTAAAAATTGATGATTAATAATGACCATCGAAACATTTATAAATGATCAGAAACTAGTTTAATATATCGGAAGTATGTTACCGGTATCCGATAATTAGAAAATATGATGCAAATTGATTTAACACAAAATTAAAATAACGCTAATTAAAGTCTTAAAAACGCTTTAATAAAAAATTAATTGAAAACGGAGGAAAAAAAATGGCAGATCCTATTCTTAACTCTGGAGATACAGCATGGATGCTTATCTCTACAGCTCTCGTAATGCTGATGACCATTCCTGGTGTCGCATTATTCTATGGGGGCCTTACAAAAAAAGTAAATGTTTTAAATACAATGTTTCTATCCCTCATTGCATTCGCCATAACAAGCATAATCTGGGTACTTTACGGTTACCAGTTTGCATTTGGTCAAGACATGTTAATGGGATTGATAGGAAATCCAGCAAATTTATTGTTTAGTGGAATAGATGTAAATTCACTGGCATCTCTTGCACCTACAATACCATCTACAGTATATATCGCATTCCAGATGACATTTGCAGCAATTACCATTGCACTTATATCTGGAGCAGTAGTTGGAAGAATGAAATTCTCTTCATGGTTGATATTCGTGGTGGCCTGGGTATCCTTAGTTTATGTTCCTATTGCTCACATGGTATGGGGTGGAGGATTATTATTCAACATGGGTGCTCTTGACTTTGCAGGAGGTACAGTTGTACACTTAAACTCAGGAATCGCTGCACTAGCATTAGTAATCCTTTTAGGAAGTAGAAAAGACACAACTTTACTTCCACACCAGCTCGGTTACTCTGTAATTGGAGCAGCACTTCTATGGTTTGGTTGGTTTGGATTCAACGCCGGATCCGCGCTAACTGCAGGAGGTCTTGCAGGATCAGCATTCATTGCAACTAACACTGCAGCAGCAGCAGGTTTAATTTCATGGATAATCATAGATTATCTAAAAACTGGTAAACCAACATTATTAGGTGCTTTATCTGGTGCAATAGCAGGTTTAGTAGCTATTACTCCAGCAGCAGGTTTTGTAACTGTTCAAGCCGCAATAATTATTGGTCTTGTAACTTCAGTTATTTCATACACTGCAATAGCATGGTTAAAACCACGTTTAGGTTACGATGATGCTCTGGATGTATTTGGAATACACGGAATGTCAGGTTTATGGGGAGCAATTGCCACAGGGCTTTTTGCAGCACCATTTATAAATTCACTTGGAACTGGGCTTTTCTATGGGAACCCTGGACAGTTAACTACTCAAATAATTGCAGTAGCAGTTGTTGGAGTTTATTCATTTGTAGTAACAATGATTATAGGTTTAGCCATAAAATATACTATAGGACTAAGAGTTGAGCCTAAAGAAGAAATTGAAGGATTAGATACTAATCTACACGAGGAATCAGGTTACAGAATTTAAATATGAAATAAGGACGTGGAAAAATGAAAGGAATAATTGCTATAATACGGCCGAATAAGTTAGATGATGTAAAAAATGCTTTAGAGGAAATTGAATGCCATGGAGTGACAGTTACAGAAGTAAAAGGTCGGGGGCGGCAGCTTGGTGTAACAGAAAGTTACAGGGGCAGTGACTACAGAATAGACATGTTACCAAAAACAAGGCTTGAAATTATCGTTAAAGACAAAGATGTTGAAGATGTTATTCAAGCTATAGTGAAAACAGCTCAAACTGGAGATATTGGAGACGGAAAAATCTTTATATCATCAGTAGAAGAGGTTATACGGATAAGAACTGGAGAAAGAGGGGATGGGGCAGTTTAATATTGCTTAAAATCTCTTTTATTATTTTTCTTATCTAATTTTTCTTTTTTTTTAATTTTTAGAGTTAAACATTACTTTATTTTTGATATCAATTATTGCATGATTTTTTATTGTCCATAATGGCTTAATTTTAGAGAAAACTATATATATTAAAAATTCAATTATTAACTATCGGAAATATGTTTCCTTTTTCCGTAGGAGATATTTTATGGAAATTAAAGAAGTTAAAAAAATTGTAATTTTAGGAACATCAAACTCTGGAAAAACCACCGCCCTAAAGCACATCTGCAGTGACATGATAAAAACTACAGCATTAGATTATGGAAAAACAGTGATTAATAATAAAAAAACCCATTTTTTCAGTTCTCCAGGAAATAAACGTTTTAAGTTCATGCAAGACATATTGTGCAAGAATATCAATGGTGCCATAATTTTCATTGATAATACAAAGGATATAACAAAAAATGACATGGAAATAATCAAATTCGTTGAAGAAAAAAGAGTACCCTTTGTAATATTTGCAAATAAGCAAGATATAAGCAATAAATGCTTAAACATTGAATTTATCAAAGCACCTATTATCCCAACCATTGCAATAAATGGCATGGGAATTAATCATGGATTGAAGATACTATTAGATTTAATAGACCAAAATGAAACCAATCCCCCACTAAAAGCCATATGTAGCAGTTGAACATTTTAAATATTTTGATTAAATTATATTTAAAAAGTATTTGGCGACACGTCTCAATATGAGGTGATAATAAATGAAAAGAAAAGTACTGCTTTTAGGGGCTTCTGGTTCTGGAAAAACCACAGCTTTACAGCATATAACCCCTGATGAAAATATAAAAATATTACGATTTGACTACAAAAAAGCAATAATTAACAATAATTCCACTTACCTTTTTAGTTCTCCAAGTACAGAAGGATTTAAACTCCTTGAAGATGTAATAACTGATGAAATAGATGGAATAATTGTAGTTATAGATAATTCAAAAGGTATTAGTGAAACAGATACAGAAATAACGAGTTATATTAATAAGAAACATATTCCTTATATTATATTTGCAAACAAACAAGATTTAAATCCCAATATTTTAAAAATCAATTTTAATGTAATTATAATCCCAACAATAGCATTAGATGGAATCGGAGTAAGTGACGGCTTAAAAATACTACTCAATTTAATAAAAAACACAACCAATGAAATTAAACCAAAAGATAAGTTCATTAATATCATTAACGGTGCGAAATCTCCGGAAATAGAAGCTGATGAAAAGCCAGAATTAAAAAATATAATAAAAAAAATAAAACCAACAAATAAAAAGGATATTACAACAGAAATATGCAAATTAAAGCTGTTTATGCACCCCATAGAATTAGAAAATGTAAAAACAGCGTTGGAAGAAGTTGGATTTTCAAATATAACTGTAATAGAAGTGGGATATGTCGATAATCATTCTATTACCCATGAATCATACAGGGGCAGTAATTATAGTATAAATATCCCTCAAAAGGTTGAGATAAACATGGTGATAAAAAGAGAAGATGCCCAATATGTATTTGAGGCAATTAAATCCATTAAAACAGAAGATATCCATGATGAAATATTTATATCTCCTATAAAAAGTGCAATACGAATCAGAACTGGAGAAAGGGGTGGAGAAGCCATTGAATAATCCTTCAGATGGATTTATCTATTAAATGACTATTCCTCATTTTTAACCATATATTTTTTTCATCTTCAGAATTTAACAAAATTAAACTGCTAATATTATATTAAATCAGTTTTATTTTTAGAAGAGATGGTTAAATTTTTATTAGCCTGTTAAAAACATTTTTATATTGTATTACTTTAATTTCAAAGTTATTAAAGAAAAATTTATTAATAATGTTAGTGGATAATAATTAATATAAAATATGAGGCCAAAATTATGAAAAATAAACTGATTATAGGTATAATTTCGTTTTTAGTCATTTTTGTAAGTGTTTCGGGATGTATAAATACAAATCCTGCTGATAATTCAACGAATACTGCAAATTATTCAAGTGATCAAGGAACTCAGGGTAGTACTAACACAAAATCCTCAACAAGTAGTTCATCATCTAAATCCAGCGGTTCCAAAAAAACGAGTTCCACTGTTTGCCCTCAATGTAATGGATACGGTACAGTAACCTGTTATAACACAGTTACAGGAGGAGAGACATGTGACGGTACTGGAATTGTCCAGGGAGGCTCAACAGCAGGTCAAACATGCCGTGTTTGTGGTGGAACAGGATCAATAACTTGTCCAACTTGTGGTGGAACAGGCCATGTTTAAAACTGAAAACTGAAAAAAAACTATTTATTTTTTCTTTAATTATATTTTAAGAATGTAAAATAAGAAAATAGAGGATTTATATCTGTATTATTATTTAAATTATGAATATAGAGGTAAAATGAGTATACCTCTACTTTTTTACCATCCTCTTTTTTGAAGTCTTTCTTCTTCTGGAATTTCGCTCATTTCAAGTCCTGGCATTGCTTTTCCAAGGCCTCTTGAAACTTTAGCCAGAATTCCTGCATCTTCATAGTTAGCTGTTGCTTCTGTAATCGCTAATGCCACTTTTTCAGGCATTTCTGACTTGAATATTCCTGATCCGACAAATACTCCGTCTGCTCCAAGCTGCATCATAAGTGCTGCGTCTGCTGGTGTTGCAACTCCTCCTGCTGCAAAATTTACGACTGGAAGTTTGCCAAGTTCGGCTGTTTGTTTTACAAGTTCGTATGGAGCTTCTAATTCCCTTGAAATTCCCCATAGTTCTTCTTCTGTTTTATTTTGGATTTCTCTTATTGTACCTTGTATTTTTCTCATGTGTCTTACAGCTTCAACAACATTTCCTGTGCCTGCTTCTCCTTTTGTCCGTATCATTGCAGCTCCTTCATCTATTCTTCGTAGTGCTTCGCCAAGGTTTCTTGCACCGCAAACAAATGGTATTGTGAATTTCTTTTTATCAACGTGGTATTTTTCATCTGCTGGAGTTAAAACTTCGCTTTCATCAATCATGTCCACACCAAGGGATTCTAATACTTGTGCTTCTACAAAGTGTCCTATTCTTACTTTGGCCATGACAGGTATGGATACTGCATCCATTATTTCAATAACTTTTGATGGATCTGCCATTCTTGCAACGCCGCCTGAAGCTCTTATATCTGCTGGAACTTTTTCAAGAGCCATTACTGCAACTGCACCTGCATTTTCTGCAATTTCGGCTTGTTCAGCATTTACAACATCCATTATGACTCCGCCTTTTGTCATTTTGGCGAATCCTGTCTTTAAAATTTCGGTTCCATGTAACATAAACTTCCTCCATGATTTTTTTTAAACTTAATTTTTAATCTAAAAAGCATGAACTATGCTTAAACACTATTTTAATATTTAGGTAAATAATATATAACAATTGTTATATTATATATCTTTTCAACTTAATCATAGTTTGATTTCAAATATTAAATAGTTTTAATGAGAATTCACCAGATAACAATAATCAAAAATCAGCCCTTCCAATTGAAAATACATGAAGATTAAATATTCCCAACAAACTTCTAACAAATTTCCGATTGACTTCGTAATAGGTAATTTAACGAAGTAAACTACATCATTTATAAATAATTGAAATAAAATAAATTCCTTTTAATAATACTCTAAACATTCATCTTTTAACACGCGAGCATCCTCATTTGATGGGTTTAATTGTAAAACCTTGTTAAAACAGTCCACTGCCTTTTCAAATTCACCCATTTCCATAAGAACAACTCCTTTGTTACATAAAAATACATCATTTTCATCTTCAAGATTTATTGCATCATTGTAACATTTTAAAGCTTCATCAAACCTACCAAGCTCCAGTAAAGCATTCCCTTTACGGTTCCATGTAGATGCATCCGGAGTTTCACTAAGAGATAATTCCAGTGCTTTATCATATGCCTCCAGTGCTTCTTCAGTTCTTTCTAATTCTGTTAATATATTCCCTTTAGCATTCCATACGTCAGGATTTTCAGGATCTAACTTTAAAATACGATTATAACAACTTAAAGCATCATCAAACCTACCGAGCATTTCTAAAATAAAACCTCTCCAATATAATACAATTACATTATTTTTATTTAATTTTAAAGCAGTTGTATTATACTCCAGTGCTTCTTCTGGCTTATTTGAATTTAATAGTGCTATTGCTCTGTTATTTAATATATATTCATTTTCTGGATCAATTTCTAAGGCTTTATCATAGCATTCAATGGCTTCATTGAATTTACCTAAACGAGAGAGATTATCTCCTTTTTTATTTAGGAGATATGCATCATCAGGGTCATGCCTTAATGCTGCTGTATAACAAAGTACTGAATCTTGAAATTTCCCGGAATCAAATAGTATATCTGCTCTTTTGGTTATTCTTGCCTTTTCATCGATTTTTTCGCCTTCCCATTCATCGATGGCGTATTTTTCAAACTTTATTATCTGGAAAAGAGATTCATCATCAGTATCTTCAGGATACATTCTTTTAAATTCTTTTTCAAGCTCTGCAGCGTTTTTGTAGCCTTCTTCCTGTGCAAGTTCGTTGTTTTTTATGATGTCTTTAAATTTTACAATTTCAACACCAGTTACTTCAGCTTCAAATAGCTTTTCCCGCTCCTTTGATATTAGGTTCCAGTAACAGTGCAGACGATCACCAGGTAAAAGAGGTTTTTTCCATAATTTTCGGATTGTTATGGTTTTTTTACCTGTTATAAGTTCAAGATGACTGCTTCCAAATAATAATATGGGCATAAACAACCTCCACCCGCTTTAATGATATATTATCGATAATTTATGGCTTCTTCACC
>JACRPY010000010.1 GCA_016222945.1 Methanobacterium sp.
AAATCTTCTTTTTAATTACTTCTGGAGGCTCGTATTCAATCTCTTCGTACTCAATTTCCTTGTAATTGGAGATGCTGAGACTGTAATCATTCTCTTTAATCTCATCCAGCGGAACCACGAAGCACTTGGCTTTCCTATCTTCCAGATCTTCTTCATTTTTCTGGTTGAATTTTTCAATAATATCTGAAATATCCCCTTTACCATCAATAAAGGTCCGTTTATCATCTAAAGAATAACCATCGGCCTCCATGTCATAGAACCAGACCTTTTCAGTTGGTTCTCCTTTGGTGAAGATTAAGATACCTGTGGATACCCCTGCGTAGGGCTTGAAAACACCAGAGGGCATGGAGATCACTGCATCTAACCTGCATTCCTCTAAAAGTTTCATTCTTATGGATTTATGTGCTTTGGAATTTCCAAATAAAACTCCTTGAGGTACAATAACTGCACATCTTCCCCCTATCGTTAGAATGTTGTACATTAATTCCAAAAAGAGAATTTCTGTTTTGGTGGTGTTTATTGTGAAATCATCGCTTAACTCTTCTTTGTTAATGCTTCCTTTAAACGGTGGGTTAGCAAGAACAATGTTATATTGCGGCCTTTGATCGTATCGTACGGAGATAGTGTTAATTTGATCAATGTAAGGGTTGCTGATGCCATGCATCATCAGGTTCATTAAAGAAATTCGGACCATTGTCTGGTCAAAGTCATAACCGTAAAGTGACTCATTCTTCAGAAACTTGAATTCTTCCTTGCTTAATTTATCCCCTTTGAAGTTGTATTCAATTCCTTCATCATCAATTTTAATTAAATCAGGGGATGTATTTGATTTGAGAATATGTCGATAAGAATTAACTAAAAAACCAGCAGTACCACATGCCGGGTCGCAGATTGTTTCACCTATTTTAGGGTTTAAGAGTTCCACCATCATCTGGATGATGTGTCGGGGTGTACGGAACTGACCGTTTTTACCGGAGGTTTTAAGTTCAGATAAGAGGTATTCGTAGAGATCCCCTTTGGTATCCAAATTTCGGTCCTTGATGTGCATATCGTCGATGATTTTGGTGGCTTCAGTCAGAAGACTCCCTGTAGGAATGGCAAAGACTGCATCTTTCATGTAACGGCTGTAAAGGGAATTCGCACCACCCAGATCCCGTAAGAAGGGGAATACTTTATCCCGAACATGGCCCAGCATCTCATCAGCAGCCATATTATTCCAGTTGGACCACCTGCAATCAGGACAGTCTTTAAAGATGGATTCATATTCTTCCTTACTGAGCTGTACATTCTTTTCCCTGGAGATCTCATCATCATCTAAACGTTTCATGAACATTAAGTAGGACATCTGTTCAATGGCCTGCAGGGGATTGGATATTCCACTGCTCCAGAACTTATCCCATAACTGGTTAATCTTTGATTTGAGGTCTGAGTCTAACATACGAGTTCTCCTTTGAATGCCTTTTGCATTAGGGTGTTGAATAGATTGTCTATTTCTTGTTTGGATTGGGATTGGCAAGCTTTTAGGGGTTCCACTTGTTGGACGATTTGGGCGAATTGATTTTGGAGTTCTAATGGAGGTATTGAAACCTCTAATTTATCAAAAAATCTTTTAGATACCCTTTTTTGTCCCGCACTACCAGTCATCATATTTTCAGCATTATCTCGGATAGAATCTAACGACAATAACTGATATATCCACTCAGAATTTACTTCTTTAGGCCTTAAAACATGAAATTCGGTCGAACCGAAGCCAATTTTAGTATCAATACGAGCTATAGTACCCTTTCCATTTTCCATACAAGGAGTAATTTTTGCAAATAAAACATCATTTTTCCTAAAGTAGGTGTAACCTTTAATAACATCACCTAAATTCTTTATTTTATGATTAAATATTTCTCCTTTTTCTCCAACATCTTCCATACCTAAAAAAGTAATTTCTGTGCTTGAAGGTAAATCATTGATTTCCGATTTTTTAGGATTGATTTCACATATTTCTGAAAGAGATTTAACTTCCCAATCTTTATTTTTCTCTTTATCAAAGAACATATGAGCGAATAAACTCTTTAAATAATCATCAATCAATTCATCAGCTTCTGCCCGCCATTCTTTCAGTTTTTCGCCCTTTTCCAGAATTTCAACTATTTTCTTTTGGGTTTCGATGGGGGGAACAGGGATTTTGATTTTTTCTAATCCAGATTTAGTAATTGCCTTAAAAGTTGATCCTGTTCCTGATTCTTCAATTTTAGGCTTTAAATAATTTAATAAGTAAAATAAATATTTATTATCACCATTTTTTAGATTTAATGAAGCTAAACCTCTTCCAATACAATAATCTATATTGGCAATGTTTACATCACCAACAGGAGCCCTAACAGACATTAGTATGCTCCCTCTTTTTGTCTTCCTTTTAGGATCAGTAGTGAATTTTATATGGTGAGGATATGTTTTTCCAAACTCTGCTTTTCCCTGTAAAAAAGGCATTCCTTCTCCTTCTTCATTATAAGAAGATCCAGGAGGTGATTGGCCCATCAACAATTCACAAGCATCCTTAATTTGAACAAATTTCCAATTGTAATTTAAATTTTCTTCTTTAATCATGATTAACTTCCGAAAATGCAGTTGAACGAACATTTATTTGATGATTTTAAGTCAATTCATATGTTTATTCCAAAAATCACATTATAGAATAGTTTCTCTTAACATGTATCCAACAACAGACTCTTTTTCTATTAAAAAGTCTAAAATTACTAAAAATTGTTGTTTTAATTGTGTGTTTTTTCTTAACTTTTCAGAATTTATATTCTCATACCTTCTGACAATATTCTCTAAATAATAGACCGTATTAGTCTCTAATTCATCTGACCACAAATTATTATAAACATTTAACATTCTAGAAATCCATAAAATTCCATCATCCACATAAAGGCTTCCTATTCCATTTAATAATTTTGAGATTGAATATAAAACAGAAGGACATTGCCCAGTATTCTCTGTTAGTTTTTTAAAAAAACGTTTATCCTCTTCTTTAAATGTATGCCAATGAGTGGCTTCCTTTTTCCAAATATTTTCCGCAAAAAGATAACCTTTAATAACTTTTTTAGTATAATAATTGTCTCCTTTATTGCATATTTCAACTATTTTTTCATAAAATAAATCCCAAACTTCCCAGAAATTATCGTAAACATCTAATCTATCTTCCGCGTATGCAAATTCTTTAAATAAATTGGCCATATCTTCTGAACTATTGAAATTATCAATAAATGGCTTTAAATAATTAGATATATCCTGTTTAGATGAGTTTAAAACAAAATCTGCTAGTTTTTCTAAAAATATATGTCTTGTCCAATAATCAATTTTATCTTCTCTTTTATTTGATAATAAATCCTTTGCAAAAGTTGAAATTATAGTTTTAGCTAATTCTTTATGTTCTGTATGCTCTGTTTTTGATGGTATTAACTGAAAAGCTGTTTTTAGAACATATGAATCCTGTTTTTCTATCTCATTTAAATCGTTTATAGTGATTTCGTTTTTGATTACTTTTTGCAGCTCTTTTTCGTACTTATTATCAAATTCTTTTATTAATTCAATTTCATAAACTTCATAGACATTTTTCCCATAATTTTTCTTACGTATTTCTGCTCTTAATTCCTCATATTTTGGTTTTAACCACAAATATCCCAAAAGTAAGGATTGGGTATCTTCAAAATTAATATTCCATAAATTAATTATTGCTAACTTAGAATAATCGCAGAATTCAGAACCCACTCCCATTGGTTGAGGATCAAATAAAGTTAATAACAAAATAAATTTTATAACCTCTTTTTCTTCTGGAAATTTCTCCAGCAAGAGTGGTAGCACAGAAATCGCAGATTTTACACCATCTCCCAATTGATAGCCATAATTTTCTCGTAGAGATGCGGAAGCACATTCTAAAATAATATTTTTACAATAACTTATCTCATCCTTGGAAATTTCTTCAGAATAATCCCTAACTAAAACAGAACATGCATCTCCTGGAATGGAATGATAAAAAAGATGAAATTCAAGATCATTAGACTTGAAACCGTTAACAACTTCCTTTAAATCTTTTAAAACTAGCTTAGGATCTTTATATTGCTTAAATTCATTATATCTATCATCATTTCCAATTTTGTAGCTGGCCCACATTTTTAAAGGCATGTATTTCATTTTTTCTGACATTTCATCAGTTGATCTTTGACTGAATTCTTTCAGTTTAGAACCAAGTTTTGTTATAAATTTAATTAATACATGATCGTCTTTTTTTTCAATTTTAGGAACTATTTTCCTACTATCCATTCTTGCTAAATAAAGTCTCCAAGTTTTATCAGAGTCCGTCTCTTCTTTTTCATTAGGTAAATCATTGTAATATTCATCAAAAATATCCCATATTTTATGCTGCCGTTTTTCAACTTCTTCTTCACTTATTTGTTCATTTCTAAAAACTTGATAAAATAAAGCTAAACTCTCTAAAGACTTTTTTCTATGTTCATCTTTGCAAGTTTTTATTCTTTCATCCTGGTAAAAATTGCGCTGAGAATTAAGGCCATATCCTATGCTATAAATACCTTCTGCAGTATTTTCAAGACTCCACCTAACGGTATCATAAATAAAAAATTCTTTTGTTTGAAATAATACTTTAGCTACATTAAAAGTTTTATCAGGGAATGCTAATACAATACTTGCGATTATGGCTGTAATAGAAGCTGATTTAGCATTCACAAGCAAATATAAAAGCCAAGATTCTAATACTTCTGGATCAAATTTTTCTGCATTTTCGAGGAAAAATTTTTCTAAAGCCATATGCATTGATTGTAAAACATTAGGTGAATTTTTAGTACCCCTATACATATTCCAAATCGTGTCATCTATATACTGTTTGGTTGTTTTTCCATTTACGATAAAAACGTCTATTTCTTCAACTTTTTCTTTTCCTAAATTGAAAATTTCTTCATCCCCTGATTTGAAAAGTTCTCCTTTCCCTAAATCAGATTTAGCATAGCATTTGATCGTTTTATTGGTGAAATTTAGTATAAAATTTATAGTTTTTTCAAAAGAATATAGTAACAACCAGTAAATAGGTGTTTGAAAAGAGCTTGAAGGGAAATAATCCATGTCATTTCGTTTTAAACAAAATTTCCCTTCAATGTCTAGAGGATCATCAATAAAAGGTAAATCACCTTGATGCCCAGAATTATGAAAATCATCTTTTTTAGGATTTTTAAACCAAAAAAGATCTGCCAATCTCAAAACATATTCTGGAAGAACTTTTATGACTTCCATATTGACCCCCACTTTTGTTAAAATGGCATTTATTAACTCATTATAATGGTCTCTATGGTTATCCCATTTATTTTCCAATATTTTATCAAAAATTATAATAAGTTCGTCTTTTATTTCACTAGCACCAAATAAAATAGTTTGAAGAATTTTTTCTTCAATTTTTTTATCTAAGTATTTATCCTCTTCAATTACCCATTCATAGTATTTTAAAGCTATTAAGCTAGAAAATCTTGTTGTTTCACCTTTTTTGAATTTACTATTCCAATCATGAATTATGGGAAAAATGAAAGTAATATTTTCAATTTTAATAGACTCTAAGTTTTGATAAACAAACTTTATCAGATTTTTCCAACCATTACCTTTAGGTTTAGTAAAAAAGTAAGTTATAGGAAGTGAATTCATCTCTTTTATGCTTAATGCTTGAAAAAAATCATTATCAACTTCTTTACAGGCTATCCTGAGTAATAAGGTAACTTTTTTTAAAAACTTTTGATCATTTTCTATCAATTTTTCTTTGAATAACTCAAAAAAAGCTTCAGAGTAATCAGAAAGCAAAACGGAGACTAAAATTTCATCTTTCCAAAAATACTTAATTTCTTCATCTTGAATAATTTCTTCAATAAATTGTGTTATGAGTCCATTTTCCAGTAAAAGTTTCTCAGATACCCAATTTCTAAAGCTTCTACGTACTGGTAGAGATTCTCCAATTTTCTCAAAAAATTCTTCATTGTTTTGTTTCTTTATGAATTCAGAATTGATTATCTTTTCTAATGCCCATTCCTCATAAATATCATGAGTAATGAAGTATCCTGCTGTTTCATATCCCAAAATTCCATCTTGAACAAAATTATCTAAAATTTGAGAATCACAATCAGGATTAACAAAAAATTGACTTTGATTTGCTCTTTCAAAAGCTGTTTTTAAAAAACATTGCTCTCTAGATGGTTTCGATCTTTTTATTATATTATTCCATAACTTTTCTTTAAAATTGGAATAATTTAAGGTCTCTTTTTCATTATAAAACCTTAAATATTCATTCAAATAAAAAGGATTTTTAATAAGATCACTTAGTTTTGAGTCTTCTGGAAGAGAAAAACTGTATTTGCTAGATAAATTTTCCAAATCAGATTCATCTAAGTTTGTTATATCTAAATTAAATGGATTAATATTATATATATCAATAAATTGATAATTCAAATCTTCTAAATAATTATTTCGAGTCGTGAAAATTATTTTCCAGTTATTTTTAATTAAATTTAAAAGAAACTCCTTAAAAATGTCTGTATTTGGAAGTTCTAATAATTTTTCAGCAGAATCAATAACAATAATTTTAATTTTTTCATTATCATGAAAATCAATGAAATCTCTAAAATTAAGTCCATTAAAGAGATCATTTAGGTTATTTAAATTGAATTCATTAGCTTTAAAAACATAAAAAGGAGTTTCTTCCCCTATTTTTTTATAGAAATTTTTAATAACTGCTGTTTTGCCAACTCCCCCAACACCACTTATGATTAATATTTGTTTCTGCCTAAGTTCATTCTCAATATTTTGTAAAATTTCACTCCGATCAATTTCTATTTTTTGATCATTGAAATTTATATCCGTCTGAATTTCATGGAATACTGCATCATTATGCAGTTTTTTTTCGTTAACAAGACCTATAATGCTTTGATCTAGGCTAAAAAAGTGTTGTGCAATAATTTTATTATCAATTGTAACGAAAGAAGATTCAAAAAAACTCATAGTTCTCCAATCAATTTCGATTTGTAAACTTTCAGCTTTTTCTTCAATTTCAATTAGTCCTTTTGGTGGCTTTTTAGCTTTATCTTCCCGATCTAGCCGCTGCACCCATTCCTGATTAGAATACAAAATAATTTTAGTAATATCTGGATAATCACGCTTAGTTCGTCTGATGGTCTCAATAAGATCCTTTTTATGGGATGATAAAGTAGTTTCATAGAATTTTGCTTGCCAGCCAATTACTTCATCTTCTTTAATAATAGGATCCGTTTCGATTCCAGATTGATTTTTGTAACGGAAAATACCAAAGGGTTGATTGAATTCTTTACAAAAAAGTAAATTACAAAACCATTCAAAATTATCTTGATGATTCTCACTAAATTTTGCTTTAAACTTATCCCAATCTGGTTTAATAATTTCCATCATAGATCTCCCATAGTATTAAAATTAATTAATTAAATTATTATCTTATATCAACACATCCTAATCCTATTACACTTATCCACAATCCCCTCTAACTCCTCATAACTAAACAAGTCCAAAGGATTCTCATCCTCAAAGGGAGGACTACCAAGGTCCTTCATTTCTATGTGTTTCCTCTCTGCAAACACCTTCTTCAACAACATTAAAAATTCAAGCTGTCGGGAGGTGTAGTGGGGATTGTTTGTTATGTAACTGTCGAACCGTTTCTCAATCATGGCTCTGGGATCATCGTTTCGCTTTATATTAATAATGTCCCTTAAAAATAGTAGAAAGTCAATATTCTGCTGTTTTTGAATGTATTCAATGGTTATTTCAGGTTTGAGAGAGGAGAGTTCTTTTTCTAAATTCATAAGTTCCCTGGAGGTTATCCCTTCACCTTCCTTTAACTTACGGACTGCTTCACTTCGCTCTAAGAGTCTTTTAAGGTCTTCATCTTCTTTAACTTCTTTTTCAAACTCTTTCCAGTTTACAATTATATCCAGTGCGGAAATATCAACGACTGGCCTGCAGGTGGGTTCAAAGTACTTCATCACCGGTGCAATCTCCCTCACCAAAAATTCCACATCTTCAAATGTCAGGTCTTCCCAGAACTCCATCTGCTGGGCTCTCATAAGCTGTGGTTTCCTCTCACTTATCACCTGGAGATTGTCCTTATCAGCCACATTGCGGATCATGTAGACCAGTTCCCGGCGTATTTTATCAATCTTCTCCTTATCCCGATCCAGCACGCAGGTGAATAGCTTTTCAGCCTTTAAAATAAATGATGAAACCTTGGAATTAGTCCCAAACTGGGTGATAATTAAGGGAGATACTTCATCCATTAACTCATCCACCATTCCATCAAAGTCATCACTTTTTTTTATCCGGGAGATTATGGATGATTTTTCCCGGACCAGGAAGAACTCTTCATCCAGTTCATCTATGGTGGCCCTGATCTTACCGGTTATGAGTTCCCTTTCTTTAGGGGTTAAATTTTGCTCTAATAGAGCCACCCGGTTGTTGAAAATGTTGGTTAGAACATCGTTGGGCACTCCCGTACCTTTTCCCCTTTCCAGTTCATGGAACTCAATATTGGAATGACCCCCGATCATGAAGTCAAATATTAAAAAATCATCCTTTCTATTGTTGGGGAGCCAGTCCTTGTGCTTGCATGCTTCCAAGTTACGGGTTCCTCGGCCCAGCATCTGCCAGAATCTTATGGGAGATACAACTGGTTTTATAAACACTAAGTTGCAGACTTCAGGGATGTCCACCCCTGTATCGAGCATTCCCACTGAAAGGGCAATGCGTGGGTTTGATCTTTGTTTAAACCGTTTAACCTCATCATTAGCGCGGTACATGTCCGAGGTTATAACCTGCACTTCACTGGCAAACTTGGGGAATAACTCTCCAAAAACTTCCTTCATTTTATTTGCATGGTTCTTGCTGGCACAGAAGAAAATGGACTTGGCAGGTTTGCCTTCATCTGACCTGTAGCAGGTTTCCATGAAACTTTTTATTACGAGGGTGTTGGTCTTGTCATCCATGAACACCCGGTCAAACTGGGAACCAGTTGGTTCGAAGGTGTCAGGATCCACATCCTGCCTGCGGAGCTGGTCTTTTAGAAACTTGTCCAGGTCCTCCTGTTTTATTCCCTCATTTAAAACTTTGGTGGAAATAATATGGGCAAAGTAGGGAACTAAAACCCCATCCCGAACCGCCTCATCATAAGAATACTCTGCAGTGGCCTTTCCAAATAAATCAAAGGTACTCTGCGTTTCCCTTTCTCGGGGAGTGGCGGTTAATCCTATTTTTATACAGTCGAAGTACTGGTAAATTAGATTGTTTTTATCATAGATGGATCGGTGTGCTTCGTCAAAAACAATTAAATCAAAAAATCCAGGGGAATATTTCTCAAACATTCGGGTTTCCTTGCCACCCATTAGGGTCTGCACTGTGGAAACATACAAGCGACTGGAAGTGGTGAATCCTTCCCTTAAATCAGCTGCTGGTTCTGTGAAATATTTTTTAAATCCATTATCTCTGGCCTGTCCCACTAAAGCAATCCTATCTGCAATGAATAAGACATTTCTAACCACATTGGATTTGATTAATAGATCAATAAGGGCCATTGCTACACGGGTCTTTCCTGTACCTGTGGCCATCTCTATTAAAGCAGTTCTATGACATTCTGAAAAGTGTTCTGAGAGTTTCCGGACTATGGTCACACTTCTGGGCCTATCCACAATATGAGTATTTATTTTAACAGTTCGAGGATCTTTACGATTTCGGTATAGATCCCTGCGTCTTTTCAAATCAGCTTGAGAAAATGGGCCACTGACTTTCCTTTCAATACCGTACTCATCAATAAAAAGCCATTTTTGACCATTAGTTAAGAAAATAGGTACTTTCTGGTTTATTTGACTTTCAATATCCAGAGAATATGTTCTAGCCTGTATTCGGCCGGTATCTGCGTTTTTGGAAAACCTTTTTGCTTCAATTATAGCTAAAGGTGTGTAATCTTCATCCAGTAAAACATAATCAATGAAACGATCAACATTCCGTTGAGGGTTTCCATCGAACAAAATAATATTTTTATCTTTAAAATTTGATTTAACAGAGTTGACTTCCTCTTTAATATATTTTGGAAGCCATCCTTGTTTTTCTAATTCTGGATCGATATACTGCTTTCTAGTTTTGAATTCTGATAACAATGAAACATCATCAGTATACGATTCCATGATATTATGATGATTATGATTATATTAAAAGTTACTATTTGCTCCCACTTTTCATATCTGTGGACTAAGTTCCTAAGTTCCTAATATTTTGCCATTAGTTAATAATATTTACAATAAAATCAACATCAAAACTAAATGGATATTCATTTTTTCAGATTATGAATCAAATTCAGCTTTATTATCCATTTTTATCAGAATCAATTCACATTCGCTATTTTCATCAAAAATCAGATAATAAAATATATAATAAATAAAATTTAATTGGTTATTGTATGATAAAAAGAGATATTCTGATAATAATCATAGTAATTCTTATAATAGCAATTATAAGTGTGGGGTTTGCAATTTTAAGCCAAAATAATTCTTTTACCCCTTCAAACAATTCAAGTAACCAAAACGCATCAATGAATGTTACAGTTAACACTACAAATTCCAGTGTTACTAATTCTAAAACTCCCGAAGCTAAAAGTTACACTTGCAGTTACTGCAAGGGTGTAGGATACTATGAAAGCAAAAATATCTGCACAGCATGTAATGGTATAGGTAAAGTTGGCAATAATACTTGCCCTACATGTCAAGGCTCAGGCTTTGGAGAAGGAACTAAAAAAATACGTTGCGATGGATGTGGAGGAGATGGAATCCTTAATCCAGGAGACCCTGGATATGGTAACCCCATATAATTTATTTCCTTTCAGTTAACTTTCTCTATTTTTGAACCGTTGCCAAAATGCGATAGTTGACTTTAGGAAGTTTATTTCCTAAATTAAGAGAGTAAACTTATCCATATACATTCTATGAATTTTTTTTATGCGGCATTTTTCCCAGTGCTGCTTCACTTTGTGTTGCCATTACTTATCCCCATAGTTTTAGGAGTTTATTTCGTGAGATTGTCTTATAAGAGTCATCAAGTAATCCATATCTTCTTCAGGTTTTATTATAATCTCATAATCTCCATTTCCCCAGTGTCCCACATCGGAAACATCCCGGGCCATACCTCGGGGATCATCCAAGGTATCTTTACGTACATTAAGCCATATTTTCATTTTATTCCTTTGCAAAGTTATGTCACAGAAATTAGTGTTAGATTTAAAGGCTATGTAGAGTTTTGTAGGTTTAACCTCTATATTTTCACCAAAAAGATAGATTCTCTCTTTCAGTTCATCATATAGTTCTTTAATTTCATCGGATATGTTTTTTAAATGATCATCCTCGGTGAATACTTTCACTTCATCACTAACTTTTTGAACAATTTCACTCTTCGAACTTAGCTTTGTGATGGATTCACTGCTTCTAGATGCCTTTAACTGGTTGAAAAGAATGTTTTCATTTTTATATTTGGTAACTTCCCATAGTTCTATGGGTAAATCCTTAAAATCTATTGCCTGTCTTTGGTACCTTGTAAATTGGGGTGCAACAAATATTACACGTGACTGGGACCAGTCAACATCATTTCTACCTAAAGAAATATCTTTAGATTCATTGTATTCCAAAATAAAATCAGCTTTGTTATTTAATAAAAGAGCAAGGTAGGCAAAGCCCTGATCAATCACAGAAAAATTTGAGCTTCTTTTGAATTCTATAATCACAAATGATCTGGTTTCATTATCAAAGGCCAGAGTATCCATCCTCAAATTGTTTAGCTGAAATTCGGACTTGACAAAATCCAAACCAAAAATGAGTTCAAGGTTTTCTTCAGTTATTTTCTGGATTTCTCTTTCCAATTTAAAATCAATTTTATCTATGCGCTCTAGATTCCCCTTATTCATTGAAAATAATGGCATTAAATCACCTTAAACTTGAAAAATCTTTCTCACAGATATCTTCTACATTGCATTCTTTACATCTATTAGGGTGGCAGAATCCATGGTTTTGGGGGTCACCCTGATAAACTCCCTCTTCAACCTCTTTCAAGGCAGTTTCAGAACAATAAGAATAGATACCTTTATTGGTTTGTCTTATTGTGTAAGGAAGTTCTAATTTTTTTAAATAATTTACAACTACGTCATGTTCAGGTTCATTATTGATTCCAGTTACTTTTAAAAATCGAATGTTAGAATCATCTAGTTTATAGGAATCTTTAACAAATTCACGGTCTTCCCACCCTTCATCAACAAGATCTCCCATTAAAAAGTCAAATACATTTTCACCGATGCCTAGTAAGTCATTCCAAGGTTTAGTCCTTTTAAATTGTTCCCATTCATCTACAGATTGGGTTAAAAATTCAATTTCATCAATGGATCTATTTTTGAATTTAGAATATTTCACTAGGAGGTAATTGGAAAAACTAGCATCATACTTATGCTTTAAATCATTACAGCAGACTAGCATCCACCATAATAACTGATAATAGTGGCTACCTTTATTCCTTTTGAAATTTCGAACTGAATTATAAAAACCTATTCCCTCTTCTCCTGCTTTTCCATTTTCAAGATCTAAGTAGAATGGACTTTTATAATTACCAGCAAATTCACGATTATAAGTCCGATTAAATTCAAAATTATCTAAAATACTACCTATTTTACTAATAGAAAAAATTTTCTCTTTTATTAAGAGTTCAGAGAACTTAGAAGTGTTAAAACCACCTTGTTCGTAACCTCTCTGAATAAAAAGGTAATCAATGTCTTCCCATTTGATCCCGTACTGTTTCCATGTTGGTTCTGTGGTTTTAACAGCATTTAAAATAATTTTACGAACATTTACTTTCTGCAAATTAAATTGCCCCCTAATTTTTCATTCCCAAATAAAATTCCCCATACAAAATCTTAGGAATAAACAATTCTGATAATCACTTTATCCAAGTTTATCTTAAAAGTTGCTATTTAATCTGGGAAGATAAGTAGGAGCCAAATGTTTATTAAAAAATAGATATTAAGGTAATACAATGGGTTTGGGTTTGTAAAATGAATGGGAAGGCAATTGATCTTTCACTAAGAACCTATTTTTAAAAGCACACCATCTTCTTTTAAGAGTATTTTAATGGCCTTATCTGTTTTAATGTAGAATTTCATAAGGAATTTGACTCATGATATTTCCCCTTAATACATTCCCATTTGGAATATGCTGCATTTTATGCTGCA
>JACRPY010000011.1 GCA_016222945.1 Methanobacterium sp.
ATGGCTTCTTCACCAAATTCAGATGTTTTTATTTTCACTTTTTTAAGGAATGGTTTTATTCTTTCTCCAATTTTTCTAAGTTCATCTCTTGATGGAATTGGTGTTCCCTGTAACTTTTCATCAAGAACTACTTTATCCCTAAACTGTTGTAATGTATATATATCTGGATCTATTTCTTTTGCAATTTCAACAATATCTCCAATATCCATTAAGTAAGGCACATAAGTTGTCCTACATTCAAGAAATACTTCTCCTTTTATGCATGCTTCCATGCTTCTCCTGACATTACATCCAATATCAGATCCTATGATTTTATTATATTTATCAAAAGGAGCTTTGATATCAAGTGCTACATAATCCAGTAAATTTATTACATTTTGCAGCCTGTCGGGAAAACATCCGTTTGTGTCAATTTTTGTATTTAATTCATGATTTTTAGAGTATTTTAAAATTTTTTCTACATCTTCATGCTGAATAAGAGGTTCTCCACCTGTTATTACCACACTATCTATAAAATCCATTGATTTTTCAATTTTTTGTAGGATTTCATCCAGTTCCAGATATTTTCCGCCTTCTATAATTTCTGGATTATGGCAATAGGGACATTTCAGGATACATCCCCCCGTAAATATAACCAGTGACATTTTTCCTGGAAACTCAAGAGAGGATATAATCATATCTCCTATTATCAACTAAATCGCCTTTTTTTATCCTACTAAATCATTTAATACTTCTATAAATCTTTTATCTTCTTCTAATGTCCCTACACTTACTCTTATCCAGTATTCATCCAATCCTTTAAATGAATTACAATCCCTTACAATGATTCCTTGTTTCATTAAAGCTTCAGCAAATTCATGAGATTTCATTCCTGTTTTTCTTATGTCTAAAAGTAGATAATTAGCTTTGGAAGGATATATATGGATTTTATCAAATTCAGATATTTTTTCATAGAGGAATTCCCTGCTCTGGATACTCAACTCTGTTGATTTTTTTATGTAATCCTCATCATCAAGTGTGGCAAGTGCAGCCACATATGAAAGCTTTGTGAGGCTGAACACTGGTTTTACTCTGTGCATAAACTCAATAAATGTTGGATTTGAAATTGCATAACCTACCCTCATTCCAGCAAGCCCTAAAACCTTGGAAAATGTTCTTAAAATAAGCATGTTATCATAATCAGCTAATAAATCCACATTGTTAACTTCTGAAAATTCAAAATATGCTTCATCAACAACCACAAGCGCTTCTGTGCTTTCAAGCACTCTTTTTATATCTTTTTTATCTATTAAACCACCTGTAGGGTTGTTTGGAGTGCATAAAAAGATTATTTTAGTTTTATCAGTTATGGCGTTTATTACTGAGTCCACATCCAGCTTATTTTCGTCTACATTCCATTTTGCATAAACTGGAACTCCTCCTTGAATTTTTAAGGTGAATTCATAGTACATATAGGACGGTAGGGGAACTATAAATTCATCTCCAGGTTCCATCAATGTTTTTCCAAGTACATCCAGAATTTCGTCAGCCCCATCTCCACCCACAATAATATTAGAAGATTTAACACCTGAATATTCAGCTATTTTTGTCTTTAATTCCTCTAAATTTGATTCGGGATATTTACTTATTAAATTTGATTCTTTTTCTACTGCTTCAATTGCTTTTTTGGATACACCTGCAGGATTTTCATTTGAACCAAGTTTTATTATATTATTCTTATTAATATTATATTTAATTGCGATTTCATCGATTGATCTTCCTGGAACGTAAGGATCGAGTTCTTTTACGATTTTTTTCACTTTTACCATTATTTCACTTTCCTTTAACTCTGGTTTGCCACTTTTTTGTATCTTAAAGCATTGTCTTTTATACTTTTTATCTCTTCGTCTTTTAACTTTCGAATTGCCTTTGCAGGAACTCCAATAATCAAACTTCCGTCTTCAAACTCTTTTCTAGTGGTAACTACTGCTCCTGCCCCCACAATACAGTTTTTACCGATTTTAGCACCGTTTAAAACCGTTGCATTTATTCCAATCAAACTGTTATGGCCTATTTTACATCCATGTAATACTGCTGCATGACCTATAGACACGTAATCGCCCACAGTCACAGGATAATTGTAAGATGAGTGAATAACACAATTATCTTGAACATTAGAGCACTTTCCGATAGTTATAGGTTCCATATCTCCCCTTATAACTGCATTATACCATACTGAACTATCTTCACCTATTTCAACGTTTTCAATTATTCTTACGCCTTTAAATATTTTAACAGTTTCATGTATAGCACTCATTTTATCAAACCCATTGAAAAAATAAAGATAAATAAGTATTAAATTGATATTATTAACTATCTATTATTTTTAACCAAATTATGTTCTTGTTTTACTAAAACAAGTGTATTTGAAGGAATATCTTCATAAATTATGGTTCCCGAGCCAACTGCCGCGTTTATACCTACTTTTACTCCCGGGTTAAAACTTGAATTTATACCAGTTTTTACATTATCTCCAAAAATAGATCCCAGTTTTCTTATGCCACAATCAATTCTTTCACCTTTTACGTTCATTTTAACGTTTTTGTTATCAAAACGTAAGTTTGCAATATTTGTTCCGGCAGCAATATTACAATTAGCACCAATTACTGAATCACCAACATAAGAAAGATGATTAACATTAGTACCATCCATAATTATGGAATTTTTAATTTCTACAGCATTTCCAATGTTTACATTATTTCCAAGGTAAGTATATCTCCTTAAATAAGAATTAGGACCAATATCTGCGCCTTCTCCAATGAAAACCGGCCCTAAAATATAAGTTCCAGACCTTATTATACTGTTTTTTCCAAGTACAATTGAGCCATGAATAGTGACTCCTTCTTCAATTTCACCTTCAATACTGTCTTCGGTTTGATTTATAAAGTATTCATTCACATCCAGGAGTTCCCATGGCCTTCCAACATCTATCCATTTATTATCAGATTTAATACCGCGAACTATTTTATTTTCACTCATTTGGATTTTAAGAGAGTCTGTTATCTCATATTCTCCCCTTTCAGACTTTTCTGTTTTATCTATTGCTTCAAATATGGTTTTATCAAAAAGATATATTCCTGCATTTATTAAATTACTTGGAGCTTCGCCAGGAGCTGGTTTTTCCACAATATTTTTGATAATTCCATCCTTTATTTCTACAACTCCAAATGCAGAGGGATCTTCCACTTCAGTGAGCATAAGTATAGATGATGATTCATCAGATTCATATTTTTCAATTAAATCAATGATAAGCTTGGGATCAACTATTATATCACCGTTTAAAACTATAAATTCATTATCTATCTCATCACGGATAGAATTTATGGCATGAGCAGTTCCTAAACGTTTTTCCTGGGTGATATATTTAATATTCACATCAAATGATGAGCCATCCCCAAAATAGTTCTCAATAGCTTCTTTTTTATAGCCAACGACCATTACTATGTCTTTAATGCCTGCATCTCTCAATGCTTCTAAATTATATTGGAGTATAGGCTTTCCACCAACCTGTAACATTGTTTTAGGTCTTGTTAATGTTAAAGGACGCATTCTGGTGCCTTCACCTGCTGTAAGCAATACTCCATTCATAAAATTCCCTCTATAAACTCCCTTGATTTATTTTGAATTTCTTTAGCAGTTACCATTGTTTTACCTTCTAAAGTAATTCTGATATATGATTCAGTGCCTGATGGCCTTATTAAAACCCAGCTTCCATCTTCCATGGAAATTCTAACGCCATCTATGAAATTAACATCCAATACATTGTCAAAGTAATCAGGCAGTTCTTCTTTGACTTTCTCCATTATTAAAGTTTTCTGGATATTTTCACATTCTATTCTGTCTCTTATGGTAGGATAGCTTGGTATTTCATCTAAAAGCTTAGAAAGAGGCCCATATTTTTCTACGATCTCTATAACTTTAAGTGCTGAAAGTATACCATCGGGACACATGCAGAAATCTGGATGTAGCCATGTACCTGATGGTTCTCCCCCAAATGAAGCATTTGATTCCACAATTACTTCTGCAACGTGCACATCTCCAACTTTAGTGCGTATAACTTCACCGCCTACATCTTCCATGCATTTATCCACGCAAAATGATGCATCGACTGTTGTTACAACTTTTCCACCGATTTTACTAGATACAAGGGCCAAAAGCTTGTCAAAATCTGCCATTCTTCCTTGATCATCAATAGCCACCATTCTGTCCGCGTCACCGTCGTGTGCAATTCCAATATCTGCCCCTGTTGCTTTTACAACTTTCATTAGTTCAGATAGGTTTGCTTGTGATGGTTCAGGCATTCTACCTGGGAAAAATCCATCAGGTTGACAGTTTAAGGTTAAGACATGGCAGCCTGCTTTTCTAAGCACTATTGGAGATATATATGAACCTGCCCCACTTGCACAGTCCACGACTACCTTTAAATTTCCTTTAATATCCACATTATCCAATAAATCATTAATATAATCAAAAACTACGCCTTCATTGTCTTCAATTTTACCTATAAATTCCCATGAAGCCTGGGAAAAACTTTTTTCATGAACTATCTTTTCTATTGTTCTTTCTTGATCCTGAGTGTAAGCCATTCCTGTTGAGTTCCAAAGTTTTATTCCGTTGTATTGAGATGGATTATGGGATGCTGTTATCATAATTCCTAAATCTGCACCTAATTTCATTGCAGCATAACCTACAAGAGGTGTTGGAACCATTCCCAATCGAATTACATTACATCCACATTGTAAAATACCAGCAGTTATTGCATTTTCAACCATCTTATTTGATGTTCTTGTATCATATCCGATAACAATTTTACGTCCTTTTCCACCGATATATGTTGCTACAGCCATTCCAATATCAGTTATTAATTCTAATGTTAGTTCACTAACGAGTTTACCTCTAATTCCTGATGTACCAAAGAGTTTTGGAATCATTTCATCCATAGTTATGCACCATTCAATTTACTGCTTTAAATTAGTTATGCTCCAAATTTTTCGGATTTGTTCATTAGATCCATTAAAATATTCATTACATCTGACCCTCTTATCCTGCAAAGGCCTCCAGATACAGCTGCCCTTTCGCTAAATTTGTTTACATCATCAACTCTAACTTCAGGCCCTTTTATTATGATGGGGACAGGATCTCCTGTATGGTCCATTACAGAGATTGGTGTGGAATGATCTGCTGTTAAAATGAAGTATACATCATCTATTTGCATTATTTCACTGATTACAGTATCTACTTTTTCAATGAACTTTACTTTTTCTTCCATTTGTCCATCGTGGCCTGCTTCATCTGCACCATCTATGTTAATTAATATGAATTCACAGTTATCGTCTTCTGCTGTGTTTTTAATGCTTTTTGTGATGTTTTCAAGGTTGGTGTCAGTTCCACCAGTAGCTCCTTCTACTTCAATTAAATTCATACCTGCTATTTTCCCAATTCCTTTTATAAGTCCTGTTTCAGCTATACATGCTGCTTTTAAGCCGTATTTTTCACTAAATGGTACGAGATTAGGAACTGCCCCTACTCCTCGAGGTAATATCACGTTTGCAGGGTTCTCTCCCTTTTCAATTCGCTTGAGATTAACTGGGTGATCTTTTAAAAGTTCATAGGATGTTTCCACGAATTTATTTAATATTTGGGCTGTTTTTTGGGCTTCCTGTGAATCATCAAGTGAAATCACTTCTTTAGGAGGTTTTCCTTCATTTTTTGGGTCGGAATCAGATACTTTATCAGATATACCCTCACCCCTTAACACGAGCACCGCTCTATGACCTGTAGATTCTTTAAATATTATCTCAATATCCTCAAATCCTTCTAATTTCAGATTATTTATAGATTCAGAGATTTTTTCTGTGCCTTCTCTTATTCTTCCAGCCCGCCGGTCAGTTATGATTCCATTTTCATCCTGAGTTGAAAAGTTGCATCTGAATGCTATATCTCCAGCTATAACTTCTAATCCTATTCCTGCAGCTTCAAATGGACCTCTACCTGTATAAACTTCATAAGGGTCATATCCCAGTATTGAAATGTGTGATGTGTCACTTCCAGCCCGTATACCTGGCCTTATTGGATCCATAATGCCATTTATACCAATTTCTGCTAATTTATCCATGTTTGGTGTGTTTGCAGCTTCAAGCGGAGTTTTGTATCCTAGTTCTTTTAGTGGACGGTCTCCCATCCCATCTATTATCATTATGATTCCTTTCACATTATCACCCAACTATATAAGATATTATGCTTTATTCTATTAAACTATGATGATTCCTAAAAAAGCCCCGGTTAATGTGGCTAGAAGATTAACATGTTCATTTGTAATATAATTTCTTGATTCAAGCACAGCTCCAAGAACACTATCTATAAAACATCCAAAAGTACCTGCTATAATTGCTATTTTCATAGCATTAAATGGATCTGGAGTTATCCCTAGAATATAAGCAAAAAAACCTATAATTCCCGCACCTAAAATTCCTGCTGCAGTTCCAAGAGGGGAGATTCCCCCATCGGTTCCTGGAGAAACTTTTTTAAAAGTAGATATAAGGCGCGGCGTCTTATCTAAAACACCTATTTCACTTGCAAGTGTGTCCGCAGTTGCAGTCGCAATAGAACCAATAAAACCTGCGTAATTTCCAAATGCAGCCATTACAAAAGGAACTATCCCATTTGAAATCACGTTCTTTGCAGTTCTTGTTCCTTCGTAAACGCCGATTTCTTTTTTGTATTCATGCTTGTATTTTGTAGATACGAATCCTAAAAGCAGGAATACTATGATTAAAATTAGCCAGTTAATTCCGGCTGTAAAAATAATAATTATACCCATGATAACCATGAAAATGGATCCAAAAAGATCAAGAGCTCCCCTAATGTAAGTTAAAAGCCCTATGATCACAACAAGGATCACATATTCCCAGTTTATCATTTATCTCCCAATCATAAAGTATTTTGGAGTAATCGAATTAATTAGGTTCTTCGACTACTTTAGTTTTGATTATTTCAACTCTTTTTAAGGGATATATCTTCTTTGTTTCATGATATATGGTTGATGCCATCTTTCCAGAGATTACACCTTCAACAATCTCAGGGAAGGTTTTTTCTGCGGTTAATTCATGAATAATTCTACCCATAGTTTCTCTTATGAATTTTTGTTGGGAGGATTTTGCCCTTTTAACAGTTATTGCAATGATATGTATATTTAGTGTGTATCCTTCTTTAGTAGCTACATCTGTAATTGTGTCAATTCTGCTTGTTCCTCTTCTTATCATGCTTCTAACATAATCTGTTGTTACATGATGTCCAATAAATTTGGTGTTTGCTATGTCTCCTGCAACATTATTTATTTGGAAGTACAGTTTAACGTACTGTTTGCTGAAATCGCCTGTTAATTCCCTCATTGATGATTCAACACTTCTTTTTATGAGCATTTCAGGATCTCTTGCAGGAGTTGTTCCTATTTCTGCATCCCCAAATTCTGTAGGGGTCATAATTTTATACCATTGTTTCTCTTTCCACGTATCCTTTACTCTTCTACGTCTTGCTTTAGCCATATTTATTCACCTTTATAAGTTTTAGTTAATGCCCTGTTTTTCAGCTTATTTGGCATTTTTTTTCTTTGTTTTTAAGCTTTTAAAAAAGAACCCTCCAAAAAGAGTTCATAAACTATCAAAATTGATAACTTTAATAAAAATCACTTAATATACAATCTCATTTCTACTTTATAAATATATGGAAACACATTCCAATAAATTCTCATAAAACCAGAGTTCAATAATGCTGATTTCCATATTAAATTTAAATAATTATCTTTAAAAAATCCGCCCAGGTATATTATTATAGTAAGTTATCGATGCTATTTATACTTTAAAAATTTAAGTAAATTTTTAATGTTCAAAAAATCATAGATTTTCCTCAACTTTAAAAAAATTCACTTACAATTCCATAGCAAAAATTTAAAAATAATAATAATGCCTTAAAAAGGAAATAAAATGAATTTATGTCCTTTTCTATGCAATAAATTAAGTTATAAGCCATCAGTACATGCTCATTATTCATCAGCCGTTTTGACTTGTCGGAACCCATCCTTCACCATTACAAGCAGGGCAAACACCATTTCCACCACATACTTGGCAGGTATAACCATTTTCATCCACTCCAGTTCCACCACAGCCCCAGCAAATGCCACTTCCGCCACATTCAGGACATGTTTTTTTATTGGATGTTGTAGTTTTTTTAGTTTTATTTGTTGTAGTTTTATGAGTTGTACCTGTGTTAGATTGCTGATCAACATCTGATGTGTTCACTGATGTACTATTTGATGGTAAATCCGTATTTATACAACCAGACACACTTAAAGAAATCATCATCATGCCTATAATCAATGCTAAAAAGCTTTTCTTAATTTTTAACTCCTCCTTTTATTCATTTCCCCTATGTCGATTCCATAGATATAACAAATATAATCAGTAGTATAAATGGTAATCACTATAAATATTTACTATTTTAGAATATGATGAGTTAATAAGACTAAAAAATAATATATTACCGGGTATATGTATAAACTTTGAATAAATTAATTATTTAGGCATTATTAAAAAAATAAATGCTTTAAAATCAAAATAATGATTTTTCCATGAATTTAAGATGATCAATAAATCTTTCAAGAACTTCACCAATCAATCCTTCGTCTTCAACAATTTTAATTCCTGCATTTTTAAGGCCAAATTTACCTTTTAAACCTGCTTGAACACATATTATAACATCACAGTCATTTATAGTATCTAATGATTTCTGCCATTGATGTTTTTCACCTTTAACTTTTGGCGATTCTCTTTTTTCAATGAAATTCACATTATTTGCATCAAATTCATAAATCTTGAATTCTTGTGCTTTTCCAAAATGATCCACATCTTTACCATTGGATGTTGCTACCGCTATTTTCATAATCATCACCGGATTTTATTATATCTTGCCTGGTTCAAATTAGTTACTATTTCACACCAACAAAAACAGGTCTTTCTCCTGTTTCTAATTGCCATTCTTCATCTTTAAAATCCGAAGAAATAAATATCTCAAAACCAGTTTTTTTCATTAATTCAAT